>NZ_CDWWXA010000005.1:0-88290 GCF_977971845.1 Frankia sp. CeCAU1
GTCAACAGTCTTCCTTGACGTCGAGGAGGCCGGACGGGCCGCGGCGGCGGGCCGGTCGCGGCCGCCAGCCAGGTGCGGCGGTTCCAGCCGCCGCATGGGGCATGCCTTGTTACGGAAGCCATCATGTGTGACTGTGGGAGTGGCCGGAAGGAGGCACTTTCATGTTTCAGGGGAACAGCGATGTGATCGACTCCCCCGGCCACGAGGCCGAGGCCTGCACCGTCTTGGAGGTGCTGAACCGGATCAGTGGCAAGTGGGCCATCGGCATCCTGCTGCGGATCAGCGACGGACCGGTCCGGTTCACCGAGCTGCAGCGGTCGATCAGCGGCATCAGCCGGCGGATGCTCACCCTCACACTGCGTAACCTGGAACGTGATGGGCTGCTGACGCGGGTCGTCTACCCCACGGTGCCGCCGAAGGTCGAGTACCAGGCCACCGATATGGCCCGGGAGCTGTATGCCACGCTGCGGACGCTCACATCGTGGGCCGAACGGCACCGCGACGACATCGCCGTGGCCCGCGCGGCCTACGACCGCAACCACGGCCCCCAGGGTGGGGTCGAGTAGAGCACCCTGGAGGCCATGATGCGAAGATGCATCCGAGTATGACATTGGGTGACTGTCGCTGGGCTGGAGCGATCCCGTCCGGATGCCAGTCCTGGAACAGGGCAGCCCGTACACCATGCGCCAGTGCCCGTACCGGGCGGGAACGTCCCGCTACGGTGCCCCGGTCCGCGTCCGCCACCGAATCCCGTCGATCAACTGCCGGCGTGTCCACGTCGGCGGCTGACCCGGTCTCTTCCTCATGCCGATACGCCGGACCACGGGGATAGCGGCGTCTGGTTGGATGTCACGGAGGTTTCCGACCGGGGCTCCGCCTGTCGTCGCCGGCGGCCCGACCGATCAGTCGGACACAGCGAGTTCGCCGAGCTCCGACCAGTCGTCCTGCTCCAGAACCGTGTTCACGATGCGCGGCGTCTCGGCGAGGTACTTCGGCAGTGTCTGCCGGGCGGCCCTGAAGTGGTCGGACTGGACGTGCGCGGCTCCGGCGTCGCCATCCTGGAATGCCTCGACCAGTACGTACTCGGTCGGGCTCTCAATGTTGCGGGACCAGTCGAACCATTTGCAGCCCGGCTCAGCGCGGGTCGCCTCGGTGAACGCCCGTGAGATCTCCGGCCACTGGTCGGCGTACTCCGGCTTGATCCGGAACTTGGCGGTGATAAAGATCATTATAGACCCTTTCCGAGCTCATGGCTCTTGCTGTGGGCGACGGACCGCCTGGGGTACCGAGCTCCAACGACTGTCTCCACACCATCGGCGACGGGTGGCCCCCACGCTCGGCACCTCGCCCATGGTCGTAGCAGTCACAGCCGCCACGGGCAGTCTCGATTTGAGAAATTCGGGGCCTGCCGCGGGTTCGTGATCAGGGCTCGATGCGCTGGGTGGCAGTGACGCTGGGTGGCAGGGACGCCGTAGGGCAGCCGAGGTGTCACGCCGCAGGGTGGGAGAATGTATACTTGTCAGACTTTCCTTGTCCGGGGAGGGCAGGCAATGAGTCTTGAGGGGCGTCCCGCCGGCGCGGAGGTAGCGGGGAGCCGCGGCGGACCTGGCCAGGGGCCGGCCGTGGCAGGCAGCCCGGTCCTGCGCTACGCGATGGCGCGGGATGCGTCGCACTATCACCTGGTGCCCTCCGCGGTGGAACGTGTTGCCGGCGTGGGCGATGTGGCGGGGCTGTTTGCGAGATGCCGGCGGAGTGGTTCGTACCTGACGTTCCGCTCGGGCGGAACGAGCCTCAGCGGCCAGGGCGTCACCGACGGGATCCTGGTCGACGTGCGACACGGTTTTCAGTCGGCCGAGGTGCTCGACGGTGGTCACCGTTTGCGCGCCGAGCCTGGCGTGACCGTCCGTGCGGCCAACGCGCGGCTGCGTCCGTACGGGCGGAAGCTCGGCCCCGACCCAGCGAGTGAGGTCGCCTGCACCCTGGGTGGAGTCATTGCCAACAACTCCAGCGGAATGGCCTGCGGCACCGGGCAGAACGCCTACCAGACGCTTGAGGCGATGACCGTGGTGCTGTCCAGCGGATCCGTGATTGACACCGGTGCGCCGGACGCGGATGAACGGCTGCGCGCGCTGGAACCCGATCTGTATGCGGGCTTGCTGCGGCTCCGCGAGCGGATCTGCCGCAACCCGGCGTCCGTGGCGACGCTGCGTCGGCAGTTCTCAATGAAGAACACGATGGGCTACAGTCTCAACTCGTTTCTCGACTACGAGCGTCCCGTCGAGATCCTGGCCCATCTGATGGTCGGTAGCGAAGGCACGCTCGGGTTCGTCGCCTCGGCCACGTTCCGGACGGTGGAGCTCTTTCCCCACGCCTCGACCGGCTTGGCGGTGTTTCGTGACCTCGCCACCGCGACCGCCGCGTTGCCCGAGCTGGTCGACGTGGGGTTCGCGACGATCGAACTGATGGACGCTCGGTCCCTTGCCGTTGCGCAGACCCTCGGCGCGACACCGGCTGAGATCGGCTCGCTGGAGGTGCGTGACCAGGTTGCGCTCCTGGTGGAGCTGCAGGCAGCGACCACCGAGGAGCTTGCCGACAAGGTGTCCGGGGCCGGCGGCGTGTGCGATGGGCTCGAGATCGAGTCGCCCCTGGAGTTGACCTCGGACCCGCGGCGCCGAAAGGACCTGTGGCATGTGCGCAAGGGTCTCTATACGGCCGTCGCGGGAGCGCGCCAGGCGGGGACCACGGCGTTGCTGGAGGATGTGGCGGTTCCGGTGCCGCACCTGCGGGCAGCGTGCCAGGAACTCACGAAGCTGTTCGACGCGCACGGCTATCAGAACAGTGTCATCTTCGGCCATGCCAAGGACGGCAACATCCATTTTATGCTCACCGAGACCTTCCGGGATCCCGCGCGGTTGGAACGCTACCACGCATTCACCGAGAAAATGGTCGAGCTGGTGCTCGAGCACAAGGGGACACTCAAGGCAGAGCATGGCACCGGCCGGATCATGGCGGGGTACGTCCGTCGCCAGTACGGCGATGAACTGTATGACGTCATGACGGAGGTGAAGCGGCTGTTCGACCCGCCGGGAATCCTCAACCCGGGGGTCGTGCTGTCCGACGGTCCTCGCTCCTATCTGCGCAATCTCAAGGATGTGCCGACGGTCGGCTACGGCGCGGACATGTGCGTGGAGTGCGGGTACTGCGAACCGGTCTGCCCGAGCCGGACGCTGACCCTGACTCCTCGGCAGCGGATCGCCCTGCTGCGGGAGCGTGAGGCCGCGCGGCGGGAGGGAGACGAGGGGCTCGCCGATGAGCTGTCCGCGGCCTACCGCTATGACGCGGTCGACACCTGCGCGGTCGACGGTATGTGCCAGACCGCTTGTCCTGTGCAGATCAACACCGGATCACTCGTGCGAGAGCTGCGCGCCGAGAGGGTGAACAAGGCCGAGGACGCGCTGTGGCGCTCGGCGGCCCGCCACTGGGGGGCGACCACCACACTGGCTGGGAAGGCGCTTTCTGCCGCCGCCGCACTGCCGCCGACGTTGCCGACAGCCGCGGCCTCCCTGGCCCGCAGAACGTTGGGCACCGACAGGATGCCTCAGTATGACGCCTCGCTGCCCCGCGGTGGGTACCGGCGCCGGGCGGTCGCGGCTGCCGCAGAGGCGTGCGCCGTGTACTTCCCGGCGTGCGTCGGGGCCATGTTCGGCTCGTCGTCATCCAGCGGCGGGGTCATGCCCGCGATGCTGACGCTGTGCGCGCGCGCCGGGGTAGCGGTACGGGTACCCAGGGGCATCGCGTCGATGTGTTGCGGTATGCCGTGGAAGTCGAAGGGTCTCAGGGGTGGCCACGAGGTCATCGGGGCCAAGGTCCTGCCGGCGCTGCTCGCGGCGACCGACGGCGGCCGCCTGCCGGTCGTGTGCGACGCGGCGTCATGTACAGAAGGTCTGGAGGAGCTTGGCGCCGAGGCGAAGCGGCTTGGCGGCGGCTACGAGGCACTTCGTTTCGTGGACGCGCTCGAATTCGTGCGCGCCGAAGTCGTGGGCCGCCTCTCGGTGACCCGCCGGGTGGCGTCCCTGGTACTGCACCCTACGTGCTCGACCGAGCGGCGGGGCACCACGACTTTACTCAGGGAACTCGCCGGGCTGGTCAGCGACGAGGTGGTCGTGCCGCTGGACTGGAATTGCTGCGCGTTCGCCGGTGATCGCGGACTTCTGCATCCCGAGCTGACCGCGGCGGCGACGCTGAACGAGGCACGTGAGGTCAACTCCCGTGCCTTCGAGGTGCATGCGTCGGCCAACCGGACCTGCGAGATCGGAATGTCACGCGCAACGGGGCGCGAATACGTCCACATTGTCGAGGCGCTGGAGTACGCGACTCGCCCGATCCGTGATTCTGCCCATCCAGGCGGTGCCGGCTGAGAACGCGACGTGTCGGAGAACGCCGATCGACGACTTCCGTGACCTTGATGGATGCGCGACCCGAGCGAACGTGTCACCCGCGCGCCGTCGCGGCTTCGTACGCGAAGTCCGCCTCCGGGCCCGGTTCGGCGCCGAAAGCGCCCGCGAGTCTCTCGCGCGCGCGGGAGAGGTGTTTGTGGAGTAAGATCGTTGCTGCGTCCTGATCGCCGGTCACGATCAGCTCGAGCAGGCGAGCGTGCTCGCCGTAGATTGATTCCGCGCTCAGTAGCGCCCGACCCTGCACCTGCGACATGCACAGCCGGACTTCACCGGCGAGTTTGTGGTACATGCCGCTGATGCGGGGGCTGGACATCGAGTCGACGAGGCTGAGGTGAAACCGCATGTCGGGCTCGACGATCGCGATCTGAGGGCCATTGATCACCGACTTGATCTCGTCATTGGCCAGCTGGGCCTGCGCGGGAACGCGGCGGGCCGCGGCGAGCAGCCGGAGTGGCTCGCGCTCGAGGCAGTAACGCGTGTTGTAGATGTCGCGAACGTCGTCCGGGCCGAGCTCGGGGACCCGGGCGACCTTGTGACTGCCGCGGACAAGGAGACCGGCCGCGACCAGCTTCTCGATTGCCGCCTTCGCGGTCGGGCGAGCGACATCGTACTGGGTGGCGACGCCTACTTCGGTCAGCGCCTGGTTGCTGCCGATAGTGCCGCTGAACAGCTCGGTGCGAAGATTTTCGACCACCGCGTCTATGAGCGATACCGGCTGTACAGGGCGGCGCATCACCCAGTCACCTTCCAGTGCATGCGAGTCAGGCGGGTTGGTGACCCTCATGGAATCAACACGAGCTAGCCGAGATTACAACCGTCGGTCGTCGTGGCCCCGCGCGGTCTCGACCTCGGTGGGCGCACCTCACGGCGGGCCGCATCGGCCAGCAGCGCCGTGAACCGCACCCACCCATGAGGGCCGGGGCCTGTCAGGGCTGAACCGCCCCCGGGCTCTTGAGAGCCCGGGGCGGTTCACCCGCCCACGTGAGCCGCGCTCTCAGGTATTCAGCTCCGGGGTGTCGCGGGTCGGGGTGAGCTCGGGGGTGGCGTGGTAGTCGACCGCGCCGGCCGCCTGCGGGTAGTGCAGGTCGAAGGCGGGCCGCTCGGAGCAGATCCGCGGTAGCGAGGTGAAGTTGTGCCGTGGCGGTGGGCAGGACGTCGCCCATTCCAGCGAGTTGCCGAAGCCCCACGGGTCGTCCACCGTCACGATCCGCCCCTTCCGGTACGACCACCACAGGTTGTACAGCAGCGGCAGGGTCGACAGCGCAAGCAGGGAGCTGCCAGCGGTGGCGATGGTGTTCAGCGTGGTGAAGCCGTCGTCCGGGCCGTAGTCGGCGTATCGGCGCGGCATGCCCTTGACGCCGAGCCAGTGATCCACCAGGAAGGTCAGGTGGAAGCCGAAGAACATCGTCCAGAAGTGCACCTTCGCGAGCCGCTCGTTCAACATCCGGCCGGTGACCTTCGGGAACCAGAAGTACACCCCGCCGAAGCCGGCGAACAACAGGCCGGCGACGACGTAGTGGAAGTGGCCGACGACGAAGTAGCTGTCCGAGACGTGGAAGTCGATCGGCGGGCTGGCCAGCAGGACACCGGTCAGACCACCGAACAGGAACGTCACCAGGAAGCCGACGGCGAACAACATCGGCGCCTCGAAGGTGAGCTGTCCGCGCCACATCGTGCCAATCCAGTTGAAGAACTTGACCCCGGTTGGCACCGCGATCAGGAACGTCAGGAAGGCGAAGAACGGCAGCAGCGCCGCGCCGGTGACGTACATGTGATGCGCCCACACGGCGATCGCCAGCGCCCCGATGCCGATGGTTGCGTAGACCAGTCCCTTGTAGCCGAACAACGGCTTGCGGGAGAACACCGGGATGATCTCCGTTATCATCCCGAAGAAGGGCAGGGCGATGATGTACACCTCGGGATGCCCGAAGAACCAGAACAGGTGTTGCCAGAGGACTGCGCCGCCGTTACCCGGGTCGAAGATGTGCGCGCCGAACCGGCGGTCGAACTCCAGGGCGAGCAGCGCGGCCGCGAGCACCGGGAAGGCGACCAGAACCAGGATCGAGGTCACCAGCAGGTTCCAGCAGAAGATCGGCAGCCGGAACATCGTCATGCCGGGCGCCCGCAGGCAAAGGATCGTCGTGATGAAGTTGACCGCGCCCAGGATGGTACCCAGACCGGAGACGGTCAGACCCAGCACCCACAGGTCACTGCCGACGCCCGGCGAGTAGGCGGCGTTCGACAGCGGCGTATAGGCGAACCAGCCGAAGGAGGCGGCGCCGTTCGGCGTAAGGAAGCCCGCGGTGACCGTCAGGCTGCCGAACAGGAACAGCCAGAACGACAACGCGTTCAGCCGTGGAAAGGCCACGTCAGGCGAGCCGATCTGCAGCGGGATCAGGTAGTTCGCGAACGCGAACGCGATCGGCGTCGCGAACATCAGCAGCATCAGCGTGCCGTGCATCGTGAACACCTGATTGTACTGCTCGTTCGACAGGTACTGCAGGCCCGGTCGGGCGAGCTCGGCCCGGATGAGCATCGCCAGGATTCCAGCGAACGCGAAGAATACCAGCGAGGTCATGAAGTACAGCAGCGCGATGTCCTTGTGCGACGTCGTCCGCAGGTACTGCGCCAGGGTTTTCACAACCCTGGGCGGGAGCTCGCCCGCCGGCGGGTCCGTGTGCCCGGCCGGCCTATCGTGCACAAGTGTCACATTCCGCTCCCGATGGTGTTGCCGCTGCCAGCGGTGGTGCGCGCGGCCCCGGCGTCGGGTGTCACGACCGCCGCCGGGCAGCCAACAGTGAATGTGTCATTACCGTCGGCGCGGACGGGTCCGCCGGATAGACGGCCCCACGCCGCGCGGCTCGGCGCACCGGCCGAGGAACCTGCCGGCACTAGTCACGTTATCCGCGCATCGGCCGCCGCGGCCCGGTCTGACGTCCTACATCCAGAGGCACTCCGGCACCCGGAGCGGGCGCAGAACGTCCTGCCCAGGCAGGTCCACCATTGGTGGAATCACCTTCTCGGCCGAGGCCGCCGCCACAGCGAAGGCCGCCCTGGCCACCAGTATGAGCGACAGGGAATCGCGTTCGGCATCCCGGTGGATCTTCCCGAGCTCCGTGCGCCACTCGTCGAGGTGGCGCAGGCCTCCGGGAAAGCCTCAGCCCGAAGCCGGCGGAGGTGAATCCCCGCCTGGTACCTGCGGTCCGCGTCGCGCAGGAAGGTGGTCCACCCAGTGGACCGACGCCTTACGCGACGCAGATCGCGGGCGTACTTTTGGGCGACGGGCTCTCGCGCGAGCCACCGGGACCACCGGGACCACCGCGACGTCGCATTCCCCAATGGCCGGGCCCCGAACATTCCCATCACCACAGTCCAACATTCCCGCTATCACAGGAGGAAGGCATGTCCCTCGTCAGACGGATCCTCGTCATGCTGCTCGCGACGGCGGCAGCGGCGATCACCGTGGCCGGGCTCGGAACCACCGCCGCGTCCGCGGCCCCCGCCTGCAACCCGAAGCTGGCACCCTACGGACTCATCGGCGCACGCTGGAACCAGCTCGGCGGCCCCCGCAGTTACCTGGCCTGTCCGACCAGCGGCGAGCGTGATGTCTACTTCACCAACGGTGAATGGGCTGGCCGGCGGCAGAGGTTCCAGGGTGGGGAAATCACCTGGTCTCCCCGGCAGGGGAAGCAGATGGTGATCGCTGCGTGGGAGGCGAACGGTTACGCCCACGTGAGTTGGGGGCCCACCGACCCGTACCACTACGACAAGTTCATCGTCCGCTGGACCGCGTACGGCAACACCTGGCAGCGGGACGTGACCGGAGGGAGATCCGGGCAGTTCCGCGTCGTGAGTGCGACCAACGGCGGCTACCAGTTCCTCATCGAGGGCTGTGACAACGGCGGCATCGGCGGGTCGAAGTGCCGCCAGGGCTGGACCCTGCCCACCGCCACCCGCCGTTAGCCGCCGCAGGCCACTGCCGGGCCGCGTGTCCGCACACATTGCCGTGTCCGCACACATTGCCGTGTCCGCACACATACGGCGTCCGCGCACATACAAACGCCTGTGCTTCGATCGATGCCCTCCGGGTATCCGTCGACTTTGCTTGATGATCGAACGCGAAACTGCTCGGGTACTCCCGCCGGACGTCGGCTTCGCGACATCGGGGAGCCGCATGAAGTCGTGAGACCAACCGATCAAGTCTGGATAAAATCCGACGGAAGGCGAGGTTTTCCTCACTCAGGCAACTACGTCATCGGGGGGTGACCGGATGTCCGGATCCGGCGGGCTGGTGGCGCGAACGCGCTCGCGTGGACCTGACGAGTGCACGGCCGAGGGGGCCCATGACCGGGCCCAGGACCGGACCAACTCGGCTGGTTCACCACAGGCGGCAGGTTCCGCCGAGCCCGCCGAGCCCGCCGAGCGTAGTACGGCACCGCGCGCCGGTGCCGCTCGCGGGCCGGCGGCGCCCCGGGGACGCGGGGTACTCGAAGGCGCCTTCGACATTCTCGACGCTCTGTCCTGGTTCGACTCCGTCGGCCTGTCGGAACTCGCCAGGACCGCCGGGCTGCCCAAGACGACGGTACATCGGCTGGTCGAGCAGATGTGCGCGCTCGGGGTGGTCGATCGGGACAGCGGCGGCTACCGGATCGGCTCCGGCCTGCGCCGGCTGGCAGCCCCGGACCGTTCCCTGCACCGGCTGGCACGGATCGCCCGAGACCCGGTCGCCTCGCTCAGCGCGGCCACCCGTACGACGATCGCCCTGGTCGTCCTGCGGGAGAGGCGGCTGGTGCTGGCCACCAGCGCCGCTGGGGACCGTGGGATCGACCTGCGGGGCAGCACGAGTTCGCTATGGCTCGACACCGCCGCCGGCCAGATGCTGCTTGCCTGCCAGCCGGAGCTGGTGCCGCCGCCCTCGATGTCCGAGCGGGAGTGGAAGCGGGCCCGTGCTGTCATCCGGCGCGAGGAGGCGGCGTTTGACCAGCAGGATCTTGCGGATGGGATCTGCTGCGTGTCGGTCCCGGTGCGTAGCCGTGACGGGGTTGTGGTGGCCGCGCTCACCGCCTTGGTAGTGGCCCAGCGCATCCCCGCCGGCCTGGTCGGGCGGATCCGGCACGCCGCGGGGCGGCTTGGCGGACGCCTCACCGGTCCGTTGGAGGGACGTCCGCTTCCGTGTGGCGCGACTGACGACAAGCGGGCACGAGGCCGGCTGGTCCTGGTCGGTGACCGGTCGGACGTCCCCGGCGGGCAGGGACCGGGCGCAGCCTAGACTCGGACCGGTTCGGTAACCAGGGCTCCGGCAAAGTTGCTGGTTAGCAACTGAAGTTCATGATTGTCTGTAGGGGTCGTTCGGGGCGGCTGGCGTGGTGGCGGAGCGCCTGGGGGCGGGACCGTCACCGGCCAGCCCCCGCTGTCCGGCGTGCAACCAGCCATCGAAGGGATCGCCATCCCGGGCGATCTCGCGGCGGCGATCACCCGCGCGCTCGCCCAGCTCGGCGGGCAAGCCGCGTATGCCGTCCGGTCCAGTGCGACGGCAGAGGACCTGCCGTCGGCCTCCTTCGCCGGCCGACAGGACACGTACCTGAACGTCGTGGGGCCGGCGGCGATCCTCCAGCACGTCAGCCGGTGCTGGGCCTCGCTGTTCACCGAGCGGGCCGTGACCTACCGCCAGCGCAACGCCGCCGGCCCCGAGGTCTTCGCGCTCGACGAACTGGGCAAGATCACCCTTGCCGCCCACGGTGACCACCGCACTGCCGTCACCGACAACAGCGCCGGCATGTTCGCCGCCGCCTCGGGCGACGCCCTCATCGCCAAGGACGGCGCCGCCATCGCCAGGACCACCTATCGAGAGTGGCTCGCGCGCTGACTCGGCCGGGGCGTGCACGACATCCGTCGTGTGGGACCCGGCCGGAATCCTTGTAGATTCGACGTGGTCGACGACCGGCGTTTCCGGCGGGCTACTCCACCACCGCTACCGGTTCGCGCTGTGGGGCCGCCGGCTGGGCGTTCGCGGGGCCGTGCGCCACGGTGGCAGCGGGGCGGCCGGGGAGGAAGAGGCTGGCGACGAAGCCGACGGCGGTCAGGGCGACGACCCACCAGAACGTCACGCCGAACGCCTCGGCGACCTTGTCGGCGACAGGGCCGGGAAGCTTCACCCCCGCCGACTCGGCGAGCGCGCCCTCGCCACCGACGCCCGGCAGCCGGCTGGCGATGGCGTGCTGCAGTTCGACGGCGACCAGCGCGGTGGCCAGCGACCCGCCGACCCGCTGCAGGATGTTCAGCGTCGTGGTCGCGCGCGGCACCGCCGCCTGCCCGAGCGTCGCGTAGGCGGCGCCCATCGCGGGCATCATCGTCGCCCCGAAGCCCAGACCGCGCACGAACAGCGAGAACGCCAGCAGCACCTCATTGGTGTGCGCGTCGACCTGGGTGAACAGCAGCGTGCCGAGCAGGGCGAGGGCCATGCCGAGCGGGACGACCGACCGGGCGCCGCGGCGGTCGGAGACCCGTCCCGCGATCGCCATGGAGATCATGGCGCCCAGTCCCTGCGGCGCCATGAGCAGGCCGGCGTCACTGGCGCTCTGCCCGCGCGCGACCTGGTAGTAGAGCGGAAGCAGGAACATCGCACCGAACAGCATGGCGCCGATCACGAAGGTCGTGACGCTCGCGATGCTGAACACCCGGTCGCCGAACAGCCGCATGTCGAGCAGGGCGCCGTCGCGGCGCAGGGCATGCACGACGAAGCCGGCCAGCAGCACTACGCCGACGGCGATGCTGACCTGCACCTTCGCAGCCCCGAAGCCGCCGCCGTTGCCCGCCTCGGACAGGCCGTAGACGAGCGCAGCCAGCCCCGGCGAGATCAGCGCCAGGCCGGGCAGGTCGAGCCGGTGGTGCGCCGAGCCGCGGTCATCGCGTGGCAGCACCCGCCAGGACAGGAACAGGGCGAGCACGCCGATCGGCACGTTCACGTAGAAGATCCAGCGCCAGCTGAGGTGGTCGATGATCAGTCCGCCGATGACCGGGCCGAGTACCGGCGCGATGAGCATCGGGACGCCGATGATGCTCATGACCCGGCCGATCCGCCGCGGGCCCGCGGCCTGGGCGAGCAGGGTCATGCAGATCGGCATGATCATGCCGCCGCCGAGGCCCTGCAGGACCCGGAAGGCGATCAGCGTCCCTGCCGACCAGGCGAGGCCGCACAGGGCACTGCCGGCGACGAACAGCGCCAGCGAGATGTTCCACATCCGCGTCGCGCCGAACCGCTCGACCGACCAGCCGGCCAGCGGGATCACGACGGCCAGCGCCAGCAGATAACCGGTGGTGACCCAGGAGATCGTGGACAGCGACGTGTGGAACTCGTTACCGAGCGCGTGGATGGCGACCGAGACGATCGTCGTGTCGAGGATCACCATGATCGCGCCGAGCATCACTGTGGCGGACAGCCGGATCAGCGCCGGGTCCAGCTTGGCGGCCGAGGCGGGCCCGGGCGCGGCGGTGGCGGGCGGCGAGGCCGCGTTGGGTTGGTCAGGCACGTTGATCTCCGTGGCAAAGGCGGCAGACGCCGGGGGCGGTCGGTCGCGTTCGGACCTGCGGCGACCGGACGGGACAAAGCTGGTCGCCGCCCAGCATCCGACGATCGTTGAGTTGTGTCAAATATATCGTCATGACAACGAGACGTTCGCGGCGGCTTGCCGATACGATCGACGCATGATCGAAGCCGCTCGGGAGGCCGCCGGAGAGGCGACTGCCCGGGACGCGGGCACTCGCGAGGCGACGGCTCGCGAGGCGTGGCGTGCCATGCTGGCGCTGACCTTCAGCGGCGAGGCGCCCAGCCGGATGCACACCGTCTGCCAGGCGTTTGATCTCACGCCAGCCGCTTTGAAGATCCTTCTGGTGCTGTCGGGGGGGCCGCGCCCGATGCGCGAGCTCGTCGAGATGTTCCGCCACGACCCGAGCTACCTGACCAGCGTCGTCGACCTGCTCGAGCGCCGCGGTGTCGCCCGGCGCGAGCCGCACCCGACCGACCGGCGGGCCAAGACGGTCGCGATGACCGAGGAGGGCCGACGCGTTCTGGCCCAGGCCCAGGAGATGCTGTCCGTTCCCCCGGCGTCGCTGCAGGTGCTCTCGCCGGATGAGCAGCAGCAGCTGCTGCGCCTGCTCATCCGCGTCGTTGACGCGGAGCCCACTATTCCCACGGCGCTGCGCCCGCGTCCCGTCACGTCCCCATCTGACTGATCGGTTACGCTTCTGCTCCTACTGGCCGAGTGGCACCGTCTTCGCTGTCCACAAAAGCGGGATCGCTCCACTGGCGGCGGCGGTCGCCTCGTCGGCAGCGGCCTGGGTGACCGGGCTGGTGAGATCGCTGGGCATGACCTGAGAGATCATCGTGCCGCCGCCGTGGCCGGCCCGCGGACGACCGAGCAGCGCTGGTTCAGAACTCGTACTTCTGCTTGAGCTCGGCGAGCGTGTCGAGGAAGCCGTCCAGGTGTTCGTCGGACAGCCGGTTGTTCACCATCAGCCGGATCACGGCCTGGTTCTTGTTCACCGCCGGGTAGCCGAACATCGGTACCAGATACCCGCGATCGAGGAAGTCCTGCCGGACGCGTACGGCGGTGTGGTTCGAGCCCACCGAGATCGATGTGACGTAGGTCGGCGTGGCGTTGATGGTGCAGCCGATCCCGAGCAGTCGCTCCCGCAGCCGGTCGACTCGGTCGAGGTAGCGTTCCATCACGGACGGGTCTTGTCTCATCCGGCGCAGCACATGGACGATGGCGCCGGCGGTCGGCGGCTGAATGTTGGTGGTGAACACCGAGGTGCCCGACAGGAAGCGGAACGCATCAAGAGCGTCGGCCGGTCCCGCGAGGGCGCCACCGCCCAAGCCGATGGACTTGCCGAACGACACCATCAGGAAAGTCGCCCGGCGCAGCTCCTCGTATTCAGCGGCGAACCGGTGGCCGCCGTTGCCGTAGACCATGAAGCCGTTCGCGTCGTCGACGAAGCTGACCGCGCCGAACTCGTCGCACAGGTCGAGGATCTCGCCGACCGGAGCCATCGAGCCGTCGGAGTACACGGTCAAGAATCCGACAACGACCCGCCGGCCGCGGAGGTTTTCCAGCACCTGCCTGAGATCGGCAATGTCATTGTGGCGGAAGTTGATCAGGTTACGTCCGAACTTGAATCGTTCAACGGCCTTCCACATGCTCCAGTGGCTGTCCCGGTCGAGCACGAACACCGTGTCGGCGTTGTCCACGCCGGGCTGGTCGTTGAACGAGAACCTGGCGCTCATCGCGTGCACGAACCCGACGTTGGCCAGCAGCCCGGTGGCGAAGGTGAGCGCCTTCTGCCGGCCGGTGATCTCGGCGACCAGCGCCTCCAGTTCCAGGTGTGGCCGGGCGACGCCCTGAACCACTCGGGAGCCGCCGACGACCAGGCCATAGTTCATCGCCGTCTCGACGAAGACGTTGCGCACGCCCGGGTCGTGTTGCCATCCGAGGATGCCGATGCCGGCGAAGTTGACCACTTTTCTGCCGTTGATGCTTATGACCGCGTCGTTGCGGTCGTCAAGCTCGGGAGTCGCGATCAGTTCACCGCTTCGCCTCGCGCTTTCGACCCATTCGGAGAAACCCCAGCGGGCCAGCGCCGGCTCCGCGGACAAGGTAGTCATGATCGTCCCTCATTTCGGCGAGTTAGGCCCAGGAGTGTTGGCGTCTTCTCGTTGCTCGGTGGTGGAAGGGCAAATGCGAGACCGCTGGACGGCGCAAACAGAGCAGGCCGAGACCAGGTCAGCCCACGACGGGGCCACCGAGTTCGGAGCCACCGAGTTCCGGTCGGTTCAGAGCAGGGTGCCGAGTCGGGAGTCGACTTCCTCGGCGCTGATGCCGAATTGGGCCAGGTCGTAGCGGTGCGAACGGAGGCGTGCGTCTTCGGCCAGCACGGCCGACATGGCCGGGCGGACCTCGTTGGCCAGGTCCCATCCGAGGTGGCGGTAGATGTCGGCGACGACCGCCAGCGGGTCGGCGGTGAACTCGTCGAATTCGACGTCGTAGAATCTGGCCTGGTCGTGTTTGGCCCGCTCCGTGGCGAATCGCGCAAGAGTGCGAGTGGCGAGTGCGAGCAGGGTAGGGCCGATCACCTCGCCCTGGAAAACCGAGGACATGCCCGCGGCAAGCTTGCTCGCCATGCTGCACGCCGATCCCAGTACCGTACTAGCGGGTCTGCGGTGGGTCTGGATCACCATTGCGTCGGGGTAGGTCGCCAGCAGGGCATCCAGGCAGGGCATGTGACTGGAGGACTTGAGTACCCAGCGTCGCCCGGGGTCATGCAGCCCGATCAGTTGGAGGTTGCGGCGATGCCGCCGGTACGCTTCGGTCGAGTCCCGGCCTGCCAGCCACGCGGAGTACGTCGGCACGTACCCGGTGAACTCGAAATACGGCGAGACCATCGACTGGCGGGTCAACAGCCAGCACTCCTCGACCTCGCCGGCTTTGCGATTGTGGATGCCCAGGTAGCCGGGATGTTGCTCGACAAACTTGTCGACGCCCCCCTGGACCATCTGGAAGATCGGGTTGGTAGGCCAGGTCGAGCGTGCGGGCCGGGGCTGGGGAGCGTAGCCCAGCCACAGTTCGAGCCCTTGGTTGGCCGAGTCGGCGGTGAGTAGCCGGTGCAGGGTGGTGGTGCCGGTCCGCGGCATACCGACGATGAACACCGGCCTCTCGATCGGGACCTGGGCGTGCTCGGAATGTCTCTGCCACCCGGCCTCACTGAACAGGCGGGCCATCAGGATGCCGCACAACTCGTCCTGGACCAGCTGGACGCCGTGCGGCGTCAGGCTCGCCTCTTCCTGATAGGAGGCCAGGAGCACCTCGAGCCCTTCCAGATAGTCCGCCGGGCCGAAGTCGGTGAGTCCGGTGAGGTCGGATGCCGCGGTGTGTAGCTCCTCGATTGTTTGGATCTTGTCCACTGAGTACGCTCCTCTGGTCCGTCAGCAGACGGCCTCAACAAATTCTCGGGATACAACGACCGGTTCCTCCCTGAGGGGCAGCAGGTGGAACCGGTCTTTTCGCGGAGCGTACGGAGGGTGTATAGGGGTCTCCGCGGCTGGCCAGCCGGAAAGCATCCAGTTTCCCAGGCCGGCTCTGGACGCCGTGCCCGATGCCGCTCCTGATTTATCCGCGCCGGCGGGTCCCGGTGCAAGATATGGCCGTCGATCCGGATGACAATGCGAACGTCATGACCGCGTCCCTTCCGCAACTGTCGCGAACGTCCTGGTAAGCCATCGGCGGCACCCGTTCGCCGGGTGCGGCAGTCTGGGCAGCTGAACATGCCGGCGAAATACTGGTCTCCACTGACTTCGAGCTAATCATAGCCGATACGAGTGGGTGATCGACGTTCTGCGCCCGGGGCCAGCCATCGACAATTGAGATCGGCTGATACGAACATCAGCGCCAGCACGGCCGTGGGTTGATACCCCGCTGCTTCGGGCCCATACTTCCTGCCTCGCGGAAACCGAGGTCGCCACGGTCGCATCACGCCACCCATCCCCCGCCGTTGACAACCTGATGGCCGCGCCTGAAGTGACAACGGCGGGCCCGGCCAGGCGCGTGGATGTCCGGGCACAGAACGGCGGGTAACATTTTATCGCGAACGGGTTACGGCTATAGGTCAGCGCGGACCTGCTGGCCGCGTAAACGCTGCCACCCGGCTCGGGGATCCGGTCGGCGGCGTTACTGCCGATGGTGATGATCCGACCGCCCGCTGGTCATGGATCGGCACCTACTGGACGCTGACGGTGGCGCGGTGGTGGCGCGGTTCCTCGATCTCGTCGAGCAGCGCGATCGCGAAGTCCGCGTACCCGATCCGGCTGGCCGGGTCGCCGTGCTCGGCGACCCGGTACTGGCCGGTGCGCGCCCCGTCGTGGTCGAAGTCCCCAGCGGGAGCGACGTACACCCAGTCGAGTTCGCAGGCGCGCAGCACGTCGAGGCCCGCCGCGTGGCCGAGGAAGAAGGAACGGTACTCGTTCGGGTAGCCGGGCTCGTCCATCAACGCGGCGCCGGATGCCCCCGGCAGGATCGAGGAGAGGCCGACGACCACCAGGCGGCGCACGCCCGCCCTGGCCAGCCCGGTGGCCAAGGCGCGGGACGACGCGGTGAAGAAGTCGTGCGCCGGCGTGGACAGGTCGACCGCGGCGCTGATCGCCGCGTCCTGTCCGGCCGCCGCACGCTCGACACTTACCGCATCAGTGACATCACCCGCAACCATCCGGGCGTCGGACGGCAGGTCGCCATGACGTGCGGGGTCACGCATCACGGCGGTGACCCGGTGGCCGCGGCGACCTGCTTCGGCGAGAACCTGCCGCCCCGCACGCCCGCCCGCGCCGAACACCACAATGTTCACGGCAACCCCTCTCCCCGTATGCCGGTGCCCTTGCGCCGGCCGGTGCGCGGACGCTATCGGGGATGGCGGTTACCGCGGGGATACCGGCTGGCTGGCTATCGTGAAGCTGTGAGGAAGCCCCTGCCCGCCGACATGTTCGACGAGCTGTGCCCGTCCTCGCTCAACCCGATCCGCTTCGGCGACAAGTGGGCAGCGCTCATCATCCGCTGCCTTGAAGACGGGCCGCGCCGGTTCTCCGAGCTGCGCGTGCCGCTGAGCCGGGTCACTCCCAAGGTGCTCACCCAGTCGCTGCGTTCCCTCGAACGGGACGGCCTGATCACCCGCACCGTCCTGGATGCCAGGGCCACCGCCCATGTCGAGTACGAGCTGACCGCGCTGGGCCGCAGCATGCTGGAGCCGATGGCGGTCGCCTGCGCCTGGGTCGCCGAGCACTGGGACCAGCTCCTCGACGCCCGCGGGGCGTATGACCGCGCCATCCGTTTCGACCGCGCCGGATGAGGCGGCGTGGCTGTCGCCGACGCGCCGCACAGTTCTGGACACATACCGAAACGTGCGGAGCGACGCCGATCCAGCCGAGCGAGACCCACAGCGTGACCGCTACCTCGGCCGTTTCCAGTTCGACACCGGGACCCTCGCCATCTTCGACCAGCGCCCCGACGTCCCCCGCCATCGGCGAACGCACCGGCGTCACCACGACCGCCGGTCCCGCCGGCCGCGCGATCACTCTGCTTCGCGGGTGACGCGCCTGCCCGCATCGTGCATACGGGCGGGCACGGGGCGGACCGGGCAGGCCGTCGGTACCGGAGGCGGCTCCGGCCGGTGGCGGCGCCTGTGTCCCGCCCGCGCCGCCGGTCGAAGGCCGGTGAAACCGGCGTGCAGGAGCGGTGATACCGCCGTTGTCTAGCGTTCTGGCCAGCTCATCCGACGCCTCCCTCGACCCGACGCCCCCGTTGTCGATCCCCCGTTGTCGCGACACCCCACGGAAGGAAGACGGGTGACAGCCATGCCCGCGGTCCAGGCCGGTGGTCTGGTCAAGAGATTCGGCGATTTTCACGCCGTCGACCACATCGATCTCGAGGTGCGCCACGGCGAGATCTTCGGCGTGCTCGGGCCCAACGGTGCCGGCAAGACGACGATGCTGAAGATGCTGGCCACGCTGTTGGCGATCGACGACGGCCGGGCCGAGATCTTCGGCGTCGACGTCGCAGCCCAGCCGCACCGGGTCCGTCAGCTCATCGGCGTGACCGGCCAGTACGCCTCCGTGGACGAGGACCTCACCGCCACCGAGAACCTGTGGCTGTTCGGCCGGCTCCAGGGCCTGCGCTCGGCCGACGCGCGCGCCACCGCGCCGGCTGCTGGAGCAGTTCGGTCTCGAGGAGGCCGCCGAACGACAGATCTCGGCGTTCTCCGGCGGGATGCGCCGCCGCCTCGATCTTGCCGTGTCCCTTATCACCCGGCCACCGTTGATCTTCCTGGACGAGCCGACGACCGGCCTCGACCCACGTACCCGCGGCCAGATGTGGGACACCATCCGCGAGCTCGTCAACGACGGCTGCACCGTCCTGCTCACCACGCAGTACCTGGACGAGGCCGACCAGCTCGCCGACCGGGTCTGCGTGATCGACCACGGGCGCAAGGTCGCCGAGGGCACGCCGGACGAGCTCAAGACCCAGGTCGGCGACTCGACGCTGCAGCTTCAGCTCGCCCCCGGCGCTGACCAGGAGCGCGCCCGCGAGGTGGTGCTGCGGGTGCTCGGCGAGGAGCTGGTCACCACGCCCGAGTCCGGCCGGCTCAACGTCCCGCTCGACGTCGCCGACCGGGCCGCCGACGTGCTGATCGCGCTGCGCGGGGCCGCCGTCGCGATCGCCTCGGTCAGTGTCGCCAAACCGACCCTCGACGAGGTCTTCTTCGCCCTCACCGGCCACGGCGCCGGTCCCGGCCACGGCGGCCCGGGCGACCCGGGCGACGCCGGCGACCCGCAGACCGCCGGCGGCCCGACCGGAGCGGTACCCGACCAGGACGCGACCGGCCCCGACGACCACGCCACGGAGGTAACTCGATGAACACCGTTCTCGCCGGGCCGTCGGCCGGGCAGCCGCCGTCGCCCGTACCCGGGCCCGCGCCGGGGTGGGGGACACCCTTACCCAGAGCTTCGCGATGGCCTGGCGAGCGCTGAAGAAGATGCGCCGCAACCCGGAACAGTTCTTCGACGTGGCGCTCCAGCCGCTGCTGTTCACCGCGATGTTCGCCTACGTGTTCGGCGGCGCGATCTCCGGCGACGTCCACAGCTACCTGCCGCTGCTCATCCCCGGCATCGTCGCCCAGACCGTGCTCACCACCTGCATGGCCACCGGTACGCAGCTGCGGGAGGACATGGACAAGGGGGTCTTCGACCGGTTCCGGTCCCTGCCGATGTCCCGGATCGCGCCGCTGGCCGGGCCGATGATCGCCGACCTGGTCCGCTACCTGATCGCGGCGAGCCTGACCTACCTGATGGGCCTGATCCTCGGCTACCGGCCCGGCGGCGGCGTGCCCGGCGTGCTCGGCGCGATCGTGCTCGCGGTCCTGACCGGCTGGGCGATCGCGTGGGCGTTCACCTGGATCGGCACGGTCGCCCGCAGCGCCCGCAGCGTGCAGGGAATCTCGATGATGATCCTGTTTCCGCTGACCTTCCTGTCCAACGCGTTCGTGCCGGCGAAGACGCTGCCGGGCTGGCTGGAGACCTTCACCAGGGTCAATCCGGTGTCACACCTGGTCTCCGCCACGCGGGACCTGGCCAACAACGGCGTGCTCACCGGGCAGGTCGGCTGGACGCTGCTCACCGGTCTCGCCATGATCGTGATCTTCCTGCCGATGTCGGTCGTCAGCTACAAGCGGCACCTGTAGCCCGTGCCCCGGCGATGCCCCGTCGCGGCCCGGTGGTAGATCGGCCAGCCGTTCGACGAGGATGCACGCCTCGTCGAACAGCTGTGCCGGGCGCCGGGCCTCGGCGTCCGACCGGGCTGCCGGGAGTGCGCCGGGCGCCCGGCGCTCGGCGAGCGCCTCGACCCGGGCCCACCCCAGCGACGGGATCGTCGCGATGTAGGAGAAACGCTTCGCCAGCGCGAGCAGCTGGACCGCCTCCCGCACTGTCATCCCGGCCGGCATCCCGGCCGGCCGTCGCGAAGGCCCCAGACGCCGAACGCGAACAGCAGCGTCCCGCACGCCGGATAGTCGATCGTGGCCCGGCTGCGTCGCAACGCGTCGGCACACCGGACGAGACCGGCGCGAAACAGGTCGTGGCCGGTGGCGAGGTCGTCGGCGCTGGCCGCGTGCCAGGCGAAGGCGGCGAGCGCCACCGCGTCGCCGGCCAGCACCCAGGGCTCGACGCCGGTCGTTGCGACGCCGGGCCATCGCAGCGCCCGCATCCCCGCTGCCGCGTCCAGATGCTGGCGCAGGCCCCCAGCCGTGTCGCCGCGCACGATCGCGAGCTCGGCCCGGCCGATCGCAGCCATCATCGGGCCGCCGTACACGGCCCCGTCCGACGGGTCGATCCGGGCGAGATACTCCTCGGCCGCGTCGAGCCGGCCGCCGTTGACGGCGTCGAACGCCAGCAGCACCCGCAGCTGTGCGACGTCGTCGCGGGCACCGAGCCGTTCCAGGACCGGCAGGGCCGCCTGGGCGTGGGAACGGGCGACGGCGAAATCTCCGCGCCGCATCGTCAGCTCGGCCAGCCGGGTGTGCACCATGGCCGTCAGCCACGGCCATTCCCGCGGTGTGGCCAGGGCCAGCGTCTGCTCGGCGGCTGCCGCCGAGGCCAGTGCCTCACCGGCGTTCTCGTGCAGATGGGCCAGCCACACCAGACAGACCAGGCGCAGGTGCCGGTCGGCACCGTCCGCCAGCCGCACGAGCTGTGTCTCGGTGTCCGTGGGCTGCGCCGGGTCGAGGGCGAGCAGCACCCGCGCCGTGTTGGCCAGCCACGGGTCGCCCGCAGCCTCGGGGCCGAGCCGCTCCAGCAGCTCGCGGATCGGCGCCGGGAGAAGCCCGTCCCCCACGAAGATCGCGACCGTCGCCATCGCGGTCCCGGCAGCCACGGCAGCCTGGGCCACGGCAGCCTGGGCCACGGCAGCCTGGGCCGCGGCGGGCTGCGGTGTCCAGCCGGACAGCATCGCGGTGACCGCGTCGATCAGCACCGACATCCGGAGGTGCTCGCCGCGGATCGCCCAGAACATACCGAGCACCGCCAGCAGCCGCACGACCGTCTCGGTGTCGCCGTCGGCCACCGCGTCACGCAACTCGTCGGCGAGGTTCGTCTCCTCGGCCGCGATCGCGTCGATCGCCGCGAACTGCCGCTCCGTGACCAGACCCACGCCGTGCCGGGTGGCGTAGCCGACCGCCCAGTCCCGCTGGGCCCGTCGCGCCGCGACCTGCTCGCCGGATTCGGCCAGCCGCAGCCGGCCGAACTCCCGGACCGTCTCCAACATCCGGTAACGCACTCCGCCGGCCGGCTCGCGCACGCTCAGCAACGACTGTTCGACGAGGTTCTGCACCGCGTCGACCGCGTTGACGGGATCGGAACCCGCTGCCTCGTCCAGGTCCTCGTCGTCGGGCTGCTGCGCGTGCGCCGCCTCCAGGAGCCCGAGCGCCTTGGCATGCTCACCTGTACGACTCGTGGCCCGGGCCAACAGCAGTCGGGCCGCCGCCAGGTCGCGGCCGGCCGCCCGGCGCACGTCGGCGAGCGGCCCGGAGCCGTTCACCGGCACCGGCGGCAGCGCCGCGCCGAGGTCCAGCGCAGCGCGGGCCCGCTCGACGGCGGCCCGCGGATCGACAGCGACGAGCTCGGCGGCCTCGGCCACCAGCCGGCCCAGCAGACAGCTGTCGACCTGCGTCGGCGGGAGACCGAGCCGGTAGCCGTCACCGTCGCGCACCACCGCACCGGCACCGCACGCCGCCCTGGTCCGCGAGACGACCAGACGACCACCTGAAGGCCCTTGGCCGGGTTGGCCAACGACCCCTCGCCCCAGATCATCTCGGCCAGCCGCTGCGCCCGCACCGGCCGGCCGGGCTCGGATGCCAGCGCCGCCAGCAAAGCTCGGGGGCGGTCGCCCATCACCGGGGTGCCCTCCCAGCGCACCCCGTCCAGGAGCATGAGGCTCACGACCACTCTGATCAGTCTAGAACGGCAGCCAGGAACGATCCGTACGTCCCCAGGAGCGTTGCCAGGGCCGGTTCCGCGGTCGAGCGACATGGTCCGGGCGACGACATGGTCCTGGGCTGGTTCGTTCGGGCCGCCCGCCGAGCACATCGCCATGACGAACCTCAACGAGGTGAATAAGTGGATCATTCTGCCGTATGGCCGCGGAATTGATCATCGAACCTGGGGTCGGTCCTTCTCGCTCCGGTCGACATGCGATCCTTGGGGACGAGAGATCAGGATTCCCTCTGAGCGAGGTGATGGGTGGGCAGCCGGAACCGGGAACGACGCAAGGCAAAACAGAAGGCCCGCGCGAACCGTGTCCGCGCCCAGGCGCCGGAGTCCGGGGCAGGGGCCTTCTACCAGGAGGAGCGCGGCCAGCGGGAGATGTTTCGCCGGATCGCCGATCAGCTGGTCGCGGCGGCGCTGAGCGCCCAGCTCGCCCGGGATGAGGCGGCACTGGCCGAGTACGTGGAGTTGCTCGTCGCCGCGCCGGGCGGGCCGGCCGGACGCCGAGTTGTCAATCGGTCCCTGGCCGGGTGGTTCGACCGCACCGTCGAGGCCGCCTGGCAGCGCGGCTGGCAGCCGGCTGACGTGCACCGGATCGTGAACCGTCAGGCGGGCCAGCGCCAGGCGCGACTCGCCGTCGACGCCATCGCCGGCCAGATGCGGCAGTACGCGGCCGCCACCGTCGACGAGCGGTGGAAGAACCAGCTGTATGATCTTAACGCCGTTCTGTGGTGGGAGGATGACGGCACCTGGCTGGACGCCTGGGGTGACCGGGAGGGCCGGGACCGGGTGGAGGCGCTTGCCGACACCCTCGGTCTGCTCACCCTTCTGCACACCCTTCCCGCGATCGAATCCCTGTGCCCCCCACCAGGCACCACACGACGCGACCCACCAGGTCGCCCTGCGGGACGCGGCCACGGCCAGGCGGACCCGGGCCGCCGGGCCGGGGCCGGCCGGAGCGCCGACCCACGCATCCTCGACAAGGTCCGGGCGCTGCTGGCGAAGGCCGAATCGACCGGGTTCGCGGACGAGGCTGAGGCGCTGACCGCCAAGGCACAGCAGCTCATGGCCCGGCACAGCATCGACGAGGCGCTGCTCGCGGCGCGGGAGGGAACCCGCGACGAGCCGGCCGGCCGCCGGGTCGGCGTCGACAGCCCTTACGAGGCGGCCAAGGCCAGCCTGCTCGACGTGGTCGCCGGTGCAAACCGATGCCGTTCGGTGTGGACAAAGAACCTCGGGTTCGCCACGGTGATCGGTTTCCAGCCTGACCTCGACGCCGTCGAACTGCTGTACACCTCGCTCCTGGTCCAGGCGACCGCGGCGATGATGCAGGCCGGGTCCCGCCACGGGCGGTCCCGCACCCGGTCGTTCCGCCAGTCGTTCCTCGCCTCGTTCGCGGTCCGGATCGGCCAACGCCTGACGGCCGCTACCGAGCAGGCCAGTGAACAGGCCGCGGCCGAGGCGGGCGAGAGCCGGCTGCTGCCTGTGCTCGCCGCCCGTGGCGACGCCGTGAAGGAGGCAGCCGAGACGATGTTCCCGCAGGTCGTCGCCCGGGCGGTGAACGCGACCGACGGCGAGGGGTGGGCGTCCGGCCGGGCCGCCGCTGACCTCGCCTCCCTGCACACCTACGGCGAGGTGACCACCGCCCGGTCCCGACAGCAGTGAAGGGCTTCGCCGTCTCATGTGGGGTGTGGGAGTTTCTTCCAGCAGGTGATCGTGGCGGCCAGAGTGAGGAGCCCGAGGAAGTTCCGGCCATCGCGTTCGTAGCGGATGGTCAACCGGCGGTAGCCATCCAGCCAGGAGATCGTTCTCTCGCCTTTCCACCGATGCCGGCCGAGACGTTCGGTACTGTCCACCGTTGTGTTCACACTGCCCGCCGGAGACGCACCCACCTGGCTGGACACGCGTCAGGGCTGTTCGCCGCGCGCTGGATCACCGACATACCCGGGGGGAGCTCACTCGTCGAGTTCGTAATCGAACCAAATGTGGTGGGTGCCGTCGGAGTCGATCTCCATGCCGCCGGTGCCGCGGATGCCGGTAAGTTCGCCGGCGCCGCTGGAAGGCACGATGGTGAAGAACTCGTCGTAGCGATTGGTGCCGGTGGTGGCGGCGGAGTGCACGAAGTTGAAGGCACCCTTCCTGCCGCCGAGCGTGCCGTCGAAGGACTCCATGGCCACGTAGGTGCCGACACCGCTTGAGCGGTCGAAGGCCGCGGTCAGCAGAGTGGCCGAGCGGCCCGTCAGTTCGCCGGCGTAGTGCTTCTCCATGGTCCACACGCCAACAGGCAGGCCTGTCCCGAGGGCCGGTCTGGGAGACAGTTCCGTTTGTTCGAATACGGCTACGTCGAAAGTTCCGGAAGCCTTCATGGCGGCATTGTATCGGTTACCGAACCGCCTGTGAATCAGGGCTCTTCGAAACGGATCGTATGGGATGCGGCTTCCGGACGCATGAAGCGGGCGAGGCGCTCGGCTTCTGTGGCAAGCGCTTCCCGGTCTTCGTGGCTCGGCTCGGTGAACTGCTTGAGGACGACGCAGACGGAACCGCCTTTTATCTGCTTCGTCTCCACCGACCATATTCCCGCCACGAGGCCGTCGACCAGAATCGTGGGTAACAGCTGTAGATTCGCCTTCATGTAGACGAGGCCCTTGTAGGCGTCCGGAAGGATTCTTCTGCGGTATTTCGCGTCGTAGGCGAGCAGGGCGCTGTCGAACCACGGGAGCAGCCGCACCGGAGCCGGAGTCGCGGAGTCCGGGCGCGGGGCGTCGGGGAGGTCGTACAGCGTGCGTCCCGCCTCATCGGTGAGGCGGGCGAGGCAATCGCCCAGTTTGTCGAGTACTGGCCGGATCTGCGGGACGCGGCAGCCGAGCCAGTACGCGACGTCCTCCGCCGCGGCGGGGCCGAAGGCGCGCAGATGACGCGGCACCACCTCGGAAAGGGCGGCATCCGCCGCCACGCCGTCACCCGTGATCGGGGATTGCGGCGCGGCGGTGTGCTCGGCGGGGCCCTTGGCCGTGTTCCAGTTCCCGTCGGCCGGAACCCGCAGGAATGCGCTGGTACGCAGGAACAACCTGAAGGACCGCTCGCGCAGCCAGGCGACCTGCTCCGCGGCGAGTTCCTCGGGGCGCGCGGCCAGCCACTTCTCGATGAACTCTGCAATCTGCGCTCCGCTGAGCGCCTCGCCCTCGGCGAAACGGTACAGGTCCCGGCGTAGCTCGTCGAGCGGAGGCAAGCTTCGCATGGACTTCGGCAGGAAGAACCGCCAGTCGTTCGTGCCGGCATACTCGGCCACCGCCGAGTATGCCGGGTGCTCGCGGGCACTGACCAGGTGGAACGTGCCACGGAGGAGGATGCCGTTGGCGAGCTCGCGCGCGGCCAGGGCCTCGTGCACCTGCCGGACCGTCACCTCCCGCATCCGGGAGAAGAGCGCGACCGGCGGCGCGGGCCAGTACTGGGACTGCACCGCGCCGATCCGCTCGACGACCTCGGCGAGCGGCAGGTCGTACGGCTCGAGCAGGCCCTGCCTGGCCAGCAGCGCGCGGCCGAGCGCACGATCGGACAGGGCCGGACCTGGTGCCGCCTTCCCTCTCATCCGCGGCCGTCAGGAGCCGAGTTCATAGTCGAGGATGAAGGCGTGCCCGGGGGTGATCTGCGCGGTCCCGGTGATGCCGTCCAGCTCGCCGGTACCGGAGCCCGGCAGCACGGTGATCATCATCTCGTTCTCCGCGCCGAGCGACCGGGCGTTGTGGACGAGTACGAAGCTGCCCTTGCGGCCGTGCAGCGTGCCCTCGACCCGTTCCACGCCCACGTACACGCGGGGGCCGTCGCCCTCCACCAGCTGCCCCATCACGAATTCGATGCAGCTGGTGGCGGTCAGGTCGCCGGTGAAGCTCTTGGTCCAGCGGGCGCGGGTCATCTCCGCCCCCAGCCACTCGACGGGGGAGCCCTGCCGACTGTCGATGGTGAGTTCGCTCTCAGCGCGCTGAGTCATCAGATCACCGCTCCCTTACGGCTCGCTCCGTACCCTATCCCTGACCATCCCTGACGTGCCGCCACCGCTACGAACCGATGGCGTTGCGTGTCCATGCTAGCCCCGTGTTTCGCACATTGGGTTGCGTTGCGCCATCCGGCCTCTGTGATCTTGTTGTTGGGTCGGGGGGAGCCGGGCGGGTCGGGCACCGCCGGGGCCGTCGAGTTCGCGCAGGTTGGTGTAGGAGACCAGCTTGGTGTCCCCGACCAGTAGGAACCGCCGCGGGCCGGCGCTCCTTGGGATGGCCGTCCCGGCGGCGTCGCGTAGCCGGGGTCGGTGCCCGGGACTGCTCAATACGGTGTAGTCAGATCAATACGGTGTAGTCAGAGCCCGTGCACACGGCATGCTCCCCGGATTCGGCATTCGGACCCGGGTTCGCCGGACGCTCACTCCTGAGCAGACGGCGGCGTGGTATGCGGGCCACAGTCCTGTGCGACGGAATGGGAGATCGCCACCGTAGCAACGGGACTGGAGGTTGGACCGATGGCCGACGCGATACCGGAGCTGCAGCAGCAGATGCCGCAACTGCATCCGGTGTTCAGCGAGATGGTCCAGCGCCTGATGACCGACGACACCGACGGGCTGATGGAGCTCTACCACCCGGAGGTGGAGTGGACCCGGTTCCAGAAGGTGCTCCGGGGCCGCGGCGAGGTGCGTGCCTTCCTCGACGACTACAAAAAGATGGGCCTGGCCTTCGTCGAGGTGAACGAGTACGTGCACACCGTGGACACCATCATGACGCGCAGCACGATGTCGGTGAAAGGCGAGAACATCGTCGCGTTCGGGGCCTACGTCATCCGCGACGGCATGATCTGGCGGGTCTTCGGCGCCGATGAGGGCGGTGCGCGGGACTGGTGGGCGGAGCAGGCATGAGCTCCAGCACCTCGGCCGAGGTGACCGCCGCGCCCGGCAGCGGCGCCGGGCAGCCTGCGCCGATGATGGTGGTGCCGGACCTGATGACCGCGCGGCTCGAGTCCACGCCGGACGCGGTCGCGTTCAACGTCGACGGCGTGGACGGGCCCACCTTCGCGGAGTGGGATCGGCGCGCGACCTCGGTGGCCTATGGGCTACTGGCCCGCGGCGGGAGCACCGGGACGCGGGTGGCCCTGTTGTTCGAGGGCATGGACTGGGGGGCGTACGCGGTCGCCTATCTGGGGCTGCTCAAGGCGGGGGCCACTGCGGTGCACCTGAACACCGGCCTCGCGCCGGCCGAGGTCGCCCGTCGGCTGACGCAGTGCCGGGTCGCGGGGATCATCCACGCGCCGGCGCTGACCGTGCCCGCCGACTTCGACGGCTGGACGGCGACTCCCGCCGACCTCGACTCGGGGATCACCGACCCGGTGCCGGTCGAGATCTCGCCACTCGACATCTCCGACATCCACTACACCTCGGGCACGACCGGACTGCCCAAGGCGTACCAGGTGCCGCACGGCAACCTGACCTACGGCCGTTCGCCGAGCTGGTTCAAGCAGTTCGGCGACGCCGAATACATGCTCGTGCCGATGGTCCTGGGCACCGGAACCAGCGCCACGGTCATCAACATCGCGCTGTCCTCGCCCGCGGTGGTCGTGCTTGTGGACCCGCGTTCGACGGAGCGGATGGGCGAACTGGCCGCATCGCTGCGCGTCGGCTCGGTCATGCTCACGCCGGTCATCGCGCTGGACATCATCGAGCGGAAGCTGACCGAACGCTACGACCTGTCCAGCGTGCACACGCTGGCGTGCGGCTCGGCGCCGCTGGCCCCGGCGACGGCGAACACCCTGCTCGCGATGTTTCCCGGCGTGAAGATCTCTACGGCCTGCTCGCAGTCCGAGGCAGGGCCGGCGCTGGTGGTGAACGTCTACGATCCCGAGTGCCCGACGAGCGTGGGCAGGCCGAGCCCGATCACGGAGTTGCAGATCGCGGACAAGCACGGCGAGCCCGCGCTGACTGGTGCCGTCGGCGAGATCTGGCTGCGCACGCCCGCGCCCAGGCGCACCTACCTCGACCTGCCGGAGATCACCGACGAGCTGCTGGTCGACGGCTGGCACCGCACCGGCGACCTGGGCCGCCTCGACGACGAGGGCCGGCTGCACCTGTTCGACCGGGTTGTGGATGTGATCCGGGTCGGCGGCGTGATGGTCTCCTCGCTGGAGGTGGAGGCGGCGGCGTACGGCTGCCCAGGGGTGCGCGAGTGCGCGGCGATCGGCGTGTCCGATCCGGTGGACGGCCAGCGCGTGTTGCTGGTCGCCCGCCTCGCGCCCTCGACGACGGTGGCCGAGCTCGAGGCGCACCTCGACGCGCGGCTGGACGAGCGTCGGCGGCCGGTGCGGATCGTGCTGTCCGGCCCGCTGCCTCGCACGCTCAACGGCAAGGTGCTCAAGCGCGAGCTGCGCGCGCAGTACGGCGCTCCCGGCCGTAGCCCCGCCGCGGACGTTGTCCATCGGCGGTCTGAGAACACGGGGGATATTTCATGGTGAGCCGGCGCGGATTCCTGGCCGTGAGCGCGGGCGCGGTGGGCGCATTCTCGCTCGGCGCCTGCAGCAGTTCGAGCAGCCCGAGCTCGTCTGCGTCCTCGGGCTCGGTCAAGCTCCGCGTAGCCGCTGCCGACACCACCGGTAGCTCAGGGCTCGATATCAGGACAATGGGATATGGCGCCAGCTATGTGGTGATGTACCACCTCTACGACTCGCTGGCCCATCTCACCGGCTCCGGGTACACCCTCGGCCTGGCGTCGTCGGTTTCGTCCAACAGGGATGCCACGACGTGGACCATCAAGCTGCACGACGGCGCCACCTTCCACAACGGCGCCCCGGTGCGGGCCACCGACGTCGCCTTTACCTTCAAGACCCTGGCCTCGCCGCACAGCAACCGAGCCTCGGTCTTCGCGGTCATGGACACCGCCGCCATCACCACACCCGACGACCTGACCGTCGTCGTGCCGCTCAAGGCCGCCCGCGGCGACTTCGTCGAGTCGATCCTGGCGATCTTCTCGCCGATCATCCCTGCGGGCACGACGAACTTCAGCGTGGGCATCGGCTCCGGGCCGTTCAAGTACGCCGGGCAGAGCGAGGGCACGATCAAGCTGATGCGCAACGACTCCTACTGGGGCACCAGGCCGACGATCACCGAGCTCGACGTGGTGCAGATCGCCGACGCCGACACCAGGCTCAGTGCCCTGAAATCAGGGCAGGTGGACTACGCCGTCTCGATCAGCGCGGTCGGCGCGCAGGCCGCCGTGGCCAGTCCCGGCATCAACGTGATCCGCGGCGGGGCAGCGAACTCGAACGCACTGTCCTTCGCCATGAACACCACGCTCCCGCCGTTCAACGATCCGCGCGTGCCGCAGGCGGTGCGCATGACCGCCGACCGCAACGCGCTGATCCGGAACGCGCTGCTCGGCTTCGGCACCGTGGGCGACGACGTCGTGGGAAAGGGCTTGGGCGGCTATGACACGTCGCTGCCGCGGCGCGATCAGGATCAGGCCCAGGCCCGCGCTCTGTTCTCGGCGGCTGGGGTCAGCTCGCTCACCCTGGACACGGCGGAGATCGTACCGGGCATGACCAACGCCGCCCGCCTACTCGCGCAGCAGCTCTCGGCGGTCGGCGTGACGCTGAACCTCAACCAGACACCGCCACACTCTTACTATGCCGACCTGGCCGCGCTCGTCAAGCGGCCGTTCCAGGCCTTCTATTATGACAACCGGCCGATCGAGGTGCACCTCGGAGCGGTCACCGCGCCCGGGTCCCCCTTCAACGTGACCGGCCTGGGCAGGAGCTGGTGGACGAAGCTCGCCGCGGCGCAGGCCGAGCCGAACGCCACGCAGCGTGCCGCGCTGTTCGACGAGCTGCAGCAGTATCTCCACCGGTCCGGCGGCGACCTGCTCTGGGCCTTCCAGGAGGAGCTTGACGCGTCCCGCCCCGGGATCAGCAGGGTGCAGACCGTGCAGTCGACGCCGGTGTTCCGCACCGCCACGGTCACGGCGTGAGTCTCGTCCGAACCCTCGCCGGCAGGGTGCTCTCCGCGCTGGGCACCCTGCTCGGCGTGTCCCTGTTGTTGTTCGGGTGCTGCAACCTGGTGCCGGGTAAGACCGCCACGGCCGTGCTCGGCCCAGGAGCGAGCGCCGTCCAGATCGCGCAGTTCAACCATGCGGCCGGGCTGGACCGGCCGCTGGTCTCGCAGTACCTGGCCTGGCTCGGGCGCGCGGCGCGCGGCGATCTCGGGCAGAGCTGGGTGCGGAACGAGCCGGTATCCTCGGTGATCGGCAGCGCGCTCGGCGCCACGCTGATCCTGGTCGCCCTCGCTGGCGGCCTCACCGTGCTCGGCTCGCTGGCGGTGGGCGTGTACGCGGGGCTGCGGCCGGGCCGCGCGGTGGACACCCTGCTCACCGCCGCGTCGGTCACCCTCGTCTCCATCCCGCAGTTCGTGCTGGCCTCGCTGGCGGTGCTCGTCTTCGCGACCTGGCTGCACTGGCTCCCGGCGGTCTCGCTGGTGCCCTTCGGCGAGACGCCTTTTTCCCGGCCGAAGATACTCGCGCTGCCGGTTGCGGCGCTCGCCTCGTTCGGCATCGCCTGGGCGGGACGGCTCGTGCGTGCGTCCGTGCTGGACGCCTCGCGCAGCCCGCACGTCGAGGCGAGCAGGCTCGCTGGTCTGTCGGAGTGGGCCGTGGTGCGCCGCCACCTGCTGCCCTCGGTCGCGGGCCCGGTCTCGCAGACGCTGGCATGGCTGGTGGGCGCGCTGGTCGGCGGAACCGCCGTGGTAGAACGCCTGTTCGCCTATCCGGGGCTCTCGCAGCCGCTGACCGAATCGGTCACCCGGCACGACACGCCGGTGGTCGAGGGCGTCGGGCTGCTGCTTGCCGCGATCATCTTAACTGCGCTCATCCTCGCGGACATCATCGGCCTGATCGCCGATCCGCGAACGAGGACGCCCCGATGACCGGCGGCTCGCTCACCGCGCCCGACACGGCGCCCCGCGCCCAGAAGACGGCACCCGCGGGCCGGGGCACGTCAGCGCGACGGCGCCGGGTGCCGGGCTGGCGCATCGCGGCGATCGTGCCCGGTGCGCTCGCCGCCATGCTGGCCCTCATCGGCAGTCGGCTGCCGCACACTCAGCCGTCGCGGATCGTCGCCGCGCCCTATGCTCGGGCAGGACACGGCCTGTGGCTCGGCGCCGACAGCGCGGGCCGCGACGTCCTCGCGCAGGTGCTCTGCGGAGGCCGCGCGCTGGTGCTGATCCCGGTCGCGGCGACCCTGCTGACCGCGGTTCTCGGCTGCGCGCTCGGGATTCCGGCGGGGTATTTGGGCGGCCGGGCCCGGCAGGTCCTCGCCGCCGTCGAGGACGTGCTGATCGCGCTCCCGCCGGTGCTCGTGCTGCTTACGCTGCTCGACGGCTGGGGCTATTCGGCGTGGTCGCTGATCACCGTGGTCGCGCTGACCGGCGTGCCGGTGGTCTCCCGGGTAGCGCGCAGCGCCACGTTCCAGGTGCGCAACCTCGGCTTCGTCGACCAGGCGGTGGCCCTCGGCGACGGCCGCGCGACCGTCATGGTGCGCGAGATCCTGCCGAACATCCTCGGCCCGCTGCTCGCCGATGCGGGCGCCCGCCTGGCCCTGGCCATCACGCTCACCGCCTCGGCCGGCTTCCTCGGCTTCGGCCCGGACACGCCGAACTGGGGGGCCATGGTCAGCGCCAACATCGAAGGGATCTCGCTTTCGCCCTGGGGCGTGCTGGTGCCGGGTGCACTGCTGGCCCTGCTGACCATCGGCGTCAACCTCGCACTCGACATGGTAGCCGCGAGGTTCGAGGCATGATCAATCTCTACGAACTCACCATCGAGACCGCGGACGCCAGCCGCGTGGTGGTGGACCGGCTCGACCTCGCTCTTGCGCCGGGCGAGCGGGTCGCCGTGGTCGGGGAATCCGGTTCGGGCAAGACAACGCTGGCGCTCGCGATGCTCGGGCTGGTGCGCGACGGGCTGCGCGTGGCCGGGGGTCGCGTCGAGGTCGCCGGGCACGACGTGCTCAGATTGGCCCCGCGTCCGCTGCGCGCGTACCGGCGAGGAGTCGTCTCGTACCTGCCGCAGGACCCCGCCTCCGCGCTCACCCCGTCGATGCGGGTTCGAGCGCTGCTGACCGAACTCGTTCCGCAGGACACCGATCCCGCCGTCGAGGAACGGCTGGCCGCGGTGGGCCTACCCGCCGACAAGGCGTTCCAGCGCCGGTACCCGCACGAGCTGTCCGGCGGGCAGCGGCAGCGGGTGGCCGTCGCCCGTGCGCTTTCGAACCGGTCCTGCGTGCTGATCCTCGACGAGCCAACCACCGGCCTCGACGCGGTCAACCGCGGAGTGGTGCTGGACACGGTGGGCGCGGTCGTCGCCGAGTACGGCCTGACCATGCTCTTCATCACCCACGACCTGACTGCGGCCCGCCGGATCACCGACCGGATGGTCGTGCTGCACCGCGGCCGCGCGGTGGACGACGGTCCGACCGGCGCGCTGCTCGACGCGCCGGTCGTGGACTACACGCGGCGGTTCGTGGACAGCGTCCCATCCCTTGACGAGGCGGCCGACCGGGTCGATGAGCCCTCGGCGCGGACCGACGCGCCGCTCCTGGAAATCAGGGAACTGACAGCAGGGCACGGTTCACGCCGGTCCGCGCGGCTGACCGCGGACGGCGTGAGCCTTCAGCTGCGGCGGCGCGAATGCCTCGCGATCGTCGGCGAATCCGGTACCGGGAAGACCACGCTGCTGCGTTGCGTCAGCGGGCATCAGCGTCCGATCTCCGGCACCGTCCTGCTCGACGGCGAGCCACTGCCGGCCCGGCTGCGCGACCGCAGCATCACCCAGCGCGGCGCGGTGCAGCTGATCAGCCAGGACCCCGCGGGCACTCTCAATCCGCGGCGCAGCGTTGGCGCGGCGCTCGAGCGGCCGCTGTGCGTGCTGCGCGGGATGGCCGCCGCCGAGGCGGCCGAGGAGCGCGACAGGCTGCTGACAGAGGTGGGGCTCGATCCGGCCGTGGCCGCCCGCCGCCCGCGGCGGCTGTCCGGCGGCCAACAGCAGCGCGTCGCCATCGCCCGTGCGCTCGCGGCGCGACCGCGCGTGCTGTTGTGCGACGAGATCACCGCTAGCCTCGACGTGCGCGTGCAGGCCGGGGTAGTCGACTTGCTCCGGCGGCTGATCGAGTTCGAACATCTCGCCGTCGTGCTGGTTACCCACGATCTTCCGCTCGCGGCCCGGCTCGCGGACCGCGTGCTGATCCTCGCTGACGGGCGGATCCGCGAAGAGGGACCCACCGGGCGCGTCCTGCCGCGCCTGACCGACCTGTGGACCCGCCCGCTCGTGGCGGGCGCGAGTTCGGGCCCCGCAAAGCGGTGAGTCACACGCACCACAGAACAAGGGCTGGAGTAAACCATGGCAGAGGTCCTGATGAACGACTCCGCGGGGCAGCCCCCGCGCGGCGCTGCGGACGAGGCGCCACCGCAGGCGGCGAGCCGCCCGGCGATCAGCCCCGTAGTGCTGCCACTGCTCCTGCTGGCCGAGTTCATGATCCAGGTCGACGCCACGATCGTGAACGTCGCGCTGCCCACCATCAAGTCCGACCTCGGATTCACCAACGGCTCGCTGGCCTGGGTGGTCAACGGCTACGTGCTCGCCTACGGCTCCCTGCTGTTGCTCGGTGGCCGGCTCGCGGACGTCCTCGGCCGGCGCAGCCTGCTGATGATCGGCATCACCGTGTTCACCGTCGCCTCGGCGGTGTGCGTGTTCTCGACCCTCCCGCAGGAGCTCGTCCTCGCGCGCGTGGTGGAGGGCGCGGGCGGTGCGGCCATCGCTCCCGCGGTGCTCTCGCTGATCATCACGATGTTCCCGGAGGGCAAGCCGCGCGCCTCCGCGCTCTCGGCCTGGGGCGCCGCGGCAGCCTGTGGCTCGGTGTTCGGCTCGCTCATCGGTGGCGCGCTGACCACCGGCGTCGGCTGGCGCTGGGTGTTCATCATCAACCTGCCGATCGGCGCCGCGGTGCTGCTGTTCACCCCATGGGTGATGGTGGCGGGCCGCTCGGAGCGGCCACCGAAGCTGGACCCCTTCGGGGCCGGAGCGATCACCCTCACCCTGTTCGCCCTTGTCTACGCGGTCATCGGCACGGAGACCCACGGCTGGCGCTCCGCCCAAACGATCGCGTTGCTGGCGGTCGCGGCCGTACTGCTGCTCGTGTTCATCGCGGTGGAACGGCGGCACGACGACCCGATCCTGCCCGCGCGGCTGCTGGTCAGGCGTAACACGGCCGGATCCATCGCCACCACGGTCCTGTTCGGCTCGGCCCAGCTGGGCTGCTTCTTCTTCGTGACCCTGTACCTCCAGCAGGTCTGCGGCTACTCGGCGCTGCGCACGGGGCTGGCGTACCTGCCGATCATGGTTGGCTTCGGTGTCTCCTCTGGCCTCGGCAACTCGCTGGTCAAGGGGCGCGACGGGGTGCGCGCGAGCCTGGCCGTCGGTCTACCGTTGATCGCCGCGGGCCTGTTCTGGCTGGCCACCGTACCGGTGCATGGCGGCTTCTGGGCGCACATCGCTGGTCCGACGCTGATCACCGGCCTGGGTCTCGGCCTGACCTACGTGCCGCTGTCGGTCGCGGTCACCGCCGACGCGGACCCCGAGAACACCGGCGTGGCCTCGGCCCTGTTCACCTCCTCGCTCATGGTCGGCAGCGCGGTCGGCCTCGCGGTCTTCTCCACCGTCTCCAGTGGCCGGACCTCCGTCCTGCTGGCCGCCGGTCACCGTCAGGTGGATGCGCTCGTCGGCGGATTCCACCGGGTGTTCTTCATCGGCGGGGTGCTCGCACTCGTCGCAATGGTGATGGCGCTTTTGGTTCTCCGCGTCGCCGGCACCGGTCTGCTCAGAAATGAGCAGACCTGATCCCCGGCACAGCCTAATGTCGGGTGCAGGATCCGCGACCGTGAGGTGGACTATGATTCGGTATTCTGAGGTAGAAGGCGAGCGCGTCGAAATCGTGCCGCCGGCCCAGCACCAGACCGCGGTTCCCGCCGCGGAACTGTTGGACACCTCGACCGCGGGCGTGGTCGTGGAACGGGTCGCGCAGGTACGCGCGGAGTTTCGGAACGAGGCGCGGAAGTTCGCGCGGGAGCTCGCCGAGCATATCAACAAGCGGCAAAACGGAACGGCCACTGTCTTCGTGTACGAAGAGACCTTCGGCACGAAGGACAGGATCCACTTCCTGATCCATCTGAAGTCCCTCGCCAGCTATTACCCGATGGTTCTGATGGGCGATCAGGACCAGGCCTACCGCGATTCCATCACCAAGGACCGGGTGGAGGAGGACAAGGGCGGCGGCGCCTGGGACCGGCTGTTCGTGGACGGCAGTATGCAGGAGACCGTGATGCTGCCCCAGTTCTGGGGCATGTACGGCACCGTGGCTGACGGCAGGCTGGAGAAGCAGTCCACCGTGTACACCGACCACTCGGTGGACAACGTGCCGCCGGCCTGGCAGCAGACCAAGCAGGCACGCGAGCTGCACCTGCACTCCGGTAACGCGGGCATCCTGATGCACCGCAGCGCGCAGATCGACTACAACTTCCGCTCCGAGGCACGCAAGTTCGGCCGCGACGTCGCGGACTCGATCAACGACAACCTGCCCGGAGACTGCACTGTCTTCGTGTACGAAGAGGCCTTCGGTACGGCCGACCGGCTGCACTGGATGATCCACATGAAGGATCTCACCACCTACCAGCGGCTGCTCGAGCTGCACGTGCGCAACGAGGCCGTGCGCAACCTCTACTTCGAGCAGCGCATCCCGGCCGAGAGGGGCGGCGGCACCTGGGCGCGGATGTTTGCGCCCGACTCCATGCGCGACATCACGCTCACCCCGCACCACTGGGGGCTGTACGCGACCCGGGCCCAGGGCTGAGGCCCGCGGACCCGAGCCCGCGGACCCGAGCCCGCCGACCGATGCCGACCGAGACACGGCTGGACGAGCTGCTGGGCGAGGTCTGCCGCCGGTTCCCCGACCGGACCGCGGTCCTCGGACCGGCAGGCCCGCTCAGCTACGCGGAGCTGTGGAACCGGGCCGGCCGGCTGGCGGCGCACCTGCGCGCCGTCGGCCCAGCCGCCGGTCCGCTGACCGGGCTGATCGCCAGCCCCGGCCCTGACCTGATCGTCGGCATGGCGGCGATCGCCCGCGCGGGCAACGGATACGTCGTTATGGACCCGGCGTATCCGCAGGCCCGGCTGACCTATCTGCTGGAAGACGCCCGCCCCCCGATCGTACTGGCCGGTCCGCGTGAGGAGGAGCTGCCGAAGCGGCTCGGCTTCACCGTCATCCCCCTCGACGCCTGGCAGGATGCGGCGCCCGGGAACGGGCAGGGACAGTCCGTGGCGGGCCCGCGGGACGTCGCATACGTCATCTACACCTCGGGCACCACCGGCGCGCCGAAGGGCGTGGTGGTGGAACACCGGCAGGTGACGCGGCTGTTCAGCGCGACCCGGCACTGGTTCGGATTCGATGAGAACGACGTGTGGACGCTTTTCCACTCGGCCAGTTTCGACTTCTCCGTCTGGGAGATCTGGGGCGCGCTGCTGCACGGCGGCTGCCTCGCGATTGTCCCGACCGCCGCGCGGCGCCATCCCGAGGCGCTGCTCGAACTGCTGACCCGGCATCAGGTCACCGTGCTCAACCAGACCCCGTCGGCCTTCCGTCAGCTGCTGCTCGCCGAGGAGGCCGACCCATCCCGGATCCCCGACTCGCTGCGCACCATCGTGTTCGGCGGCGAACGCCTCGACCTCGACCTGGTCGCCGGATTCATGCGCCGCCACCCGGACATCGGGCTCGTCAACATGTACGGCATCACCGAGACGACCGTGCACGTGACCTACCGGCGGCTGGCCGAAGCGGACCTCGACGGCCCGGCAGTGAGCCCGATCGGCGTGCCGGTCCCGGACCTCACCGTCACGATCCGGGACCCCGACGGCAGGCCGGTGCCCGCGGGTGGGCCGGGGGAGATGTGGATCGGCGGCGCGGGCGTGGCCCGCGGCTACCTCAACCGGCCGGAGCTGACGGCGCAACGATTCGTCACCGGCCCCGATGGCGCGATCTGCTACCGCTCCGGCGACCGGGCCGCCTGGCGCGGCGGCGAGCTCGTCTACCTGGGCCGAGTGGACGACCAGATCAAGCTCAACGGCTTCCGGATCGAGCCGGCCGAGATCGAAGCGGTGCTGTGCCGTCACCCGACGGTGGCCGGGCCCGTCGTGGTCACCCCCGGCGTCGGTCGGCACGGCGCAGCCGAACTGGTCGTCCTCGCCGTCCCGGCCGCGGGCGCCGGCGACCCCGCGGCCCTGGCCGAGGCCTGGCGCGGCCACCTGCGCGGGGAACTGCCTGTGCACATGCGCCCGGCCCGTTACTTCCCGGTCGACGCGATCCCGTTGACCCGGAACGGCAAGGTGGACCGCTCCGCGGCGAACGTCACCGCGGCCCGGCTGTTCGCCGGCGAGGAGACCGAGACCCCAGGGATGACGACGTGACCGACACAAAGCAGGTATGCGCGCTGCTGGAGGAAACGGTCGCCAGGTCGGCCGCGGCCGCGCTGCCGTACACCGACATCAGCGTCGAGGACGACCTGTTTTACCTCGGACTCACCTCGCTCGGCTTTGTACGCGTCATGGCCGAGCTCAACACCGCCTACGGGACCTCACTCAATGGCAGTGAGCTCGAGGACGTGGCCTCGGTACGCACGATCGCGCGGGCGATCGCGGACGCTGTCGAGGACCCGGAGATCGTCGTCAGACATGCGGAGGGGGTGGCACGCATGGGCGCCGCGAGCGCCGCCGGGCAGGGCGGGCGCAGGTTCGCGCTGAGCGCCGAGGAGCTGGAGTCCTTCCGCCGCAACGGCTTCTTCGGTCCGTTCACCGTGTACGAGCCCGACGAGATGCGGGCGATCTGGAAGCGCGAGCGGCTGTCCATGATGGACCGCAGCGCGGCCGTCTACCAGACGACCGACGCGCTCTCGGGCAACACCAACATCGCCAACTACGACCGGCACCTCGACATGGAGTTCCTCGCCGACCACATCTGCCGCCCGGAGATCGTCGACCGGGTGGTGAGTGTGCTCGGGCGGGACGTGCTGTGCTGGCGCACCGAGTTCTTCCCCAAGTACCCCGGCGACGAGGGCACCGACTGGCACCAGGCGGACACCTTCGCCAACGCCTCCGGCACCCCGCAGATCCTCTGGCTGGAGGGTCTGGAGGGTCTGGAGGGTCTGGAGGGTCTGGAGGGCATCGGCGGCACGATCACCGTGTGGACCGCGTTCACCGAGGCGAACGAGCAGACCGGCTGCCTGCAGTTCATCGCCGGGACGCACACGCGGATGAATTACGACGAGGCCAGGCGCATGCACTACGACCCGGACCTGATCAACACCGTGGACAAGGGTGGGGTGCGCCGCGGTTTCTTTGGCTACGACTACCGCGAGCTGCAGAAGGATCCGGACTGGAAGCCGGACGAGTCCCTCGCGGTGCCGATGATCATGCGTCCGGGGCAGGCCGTTATATTCTGGTCCACGCTGATGCACGCCTCGCTGCCGCACAGCGGCGAGTCCCGGGAGATGCGGCTCGGCTTCGCCAGCCGGTACGTGCCGACCTCGGTGCGGATCTACCCGGACACCGAGGAGATCGAGGAGTACGGCGGCCGGGTAAGCCTGGAGCGCTACGGCGCGGTGCTGGTCGCGGGCGAGGACCGGATCGGGCACAACCGCCTCGTCACCGAGACGATGCGCGGCCACCGCTTCGGCGAGGTCCGCGGGTGACGCCCGGTCAGGCCGCGGCCGCGGGGGATCAGGCTGTGGACGGCGCGGCGACGACGCCGGGTACGGACGGGCTCGAGGCGGCGGTGCGCTCCCTGCTCCCGCTCCTCGAAGTCCTGCCGTGCCCGCAGTACTTCCGGCCGGCGACGCCGCTCAGCGGCCCAGACGCCCTCGCCGCCTTCCGGCGCGAGCTCGCCGCGCACGCAGCCCGCTGGGGCGCCCCGGCGCCGGTGCCCTCACTCGACCCGCCGGCCGAGCCGGGGGTCTTCGGCGGCGTGGTGGCGCGGCGGCTGGCCATGGACCTGCCGTACCCCGACCTCGACCTCGAATACTCCGTGGCCGAGGGCATCGGTAGCACGACGCTGCGCGGCTATGCCGGCGGCGCGCCGGACGCCCCGCCGGTGCTGCTGGTCGCGCCGTGCGGCATGCCGGTCGAGTTCGTCGCCGCGTGGGTCTCGGCCCTGTCCGCCGATCACAGGGTGTTGACCTGGGAGACGAGCGGGCTGTTCGGCAACGAGGGCGAGCGCGCTCGGTTGGACGGCGCGTACCTGGCCGGAACCGTGCGGGACCGCGTCGCCGGGCAGACCCGCGATCTGATCACCGTGCTCGAATCGGAGAAGGCCCGGGATGCGCATGTGATCGGACTGTGCGGCGGCGCGGTGCTCGCGCTCGCGGCCGCCGCGCAGCGCCCCGACCTCGTGCGCTCGCTCAGCCTCTGGCACGCCGACCTGCTCGTGCCGGGCTGCCGCACCGCGCACCAGGCGAACCTGAGCGCGGTGTTGGAGCTGGCCGCGCGCGACCCGACGACCGCCGCGTCCGTGCACGACGTCCTGCTGCGCACGATGCTCGACAGCGTGCCACGGGACCTCGCGCACCTCGTGCTGCATCCGTACGCCACCGCCGAGCTGTTCCACCGCTATAGCCGGATCAACGGCGCCATCATGGCGCTGGACGCGGCCGACCTGGTCGACGGGGTCCGCCAGCCCGTCCTCGTGGTCACCAGCACCGACGACGAGACCGCGCACCCCGAGGCCTCCCGCGAGATCGCCGGGACCCTGCGCGACGCCCGGCTGGTGGTCCGCGACCACGGCGACCACATCGCGCTCTTCCGCGGTTCGCCGTCGCTGTTCGAGCTGGCGACCGACTTCATACGACGTCACTCCTGAACGAAATCGAGACCTCGGATGACCACCGCACCTGCCGCTCCGGCTCCCCCCGTCCCTGCCGCCCTCGACGAGCAGACCGCCGCCCTGAACTCCGGCAGCTGCGGGCTGCTCCTGCACCGTGTAGGCCAGTTCAACTACGGCTTCGCCCGCGAGGGCCGCCAGTACAGCCGCGACCTGGTCGCCTACATGAACGGCAAGGTCGGCGGCACCATCTCCACGTTCTTCTACGACGAGGTGTTCGGCGTGCGCGACCGCGTGCACTGGCTGGTGCACCTCAAGGCGCCGAACGACTACCGCGTCCTGCTGCGGATGGTCGACGACGACGAGGAGTTCCGCGACATCTCGCTGGTGGACCGGCTTCCGGAGAAGGGGCACGGCAGCTGGGAGCGGATGTTCGTGGCGGGCAGTCTGGTCGAGCAGGTGCTGCTGCCCCAGCACGGCCTGCACTACCGCCACGAGGACGCCGCCCCCGACCCGGCGCTCTATGTCCCCGCGGCGCGCAACCAGACCAGCCAGCCGATCAGCGCTCAGCTGAACTCGGCCAACGCCGGCGCGGTGGTGCTGCGCACGGCTGACGTGACCTACAAGTTCCGCGAGGAGGGGCGGCTGTTCGCCTTCGACTGGCAGGAGGCGGTGAACGTAGCGTTCCCCGGGCACGTCACCTCGCTGCTCTACGAGCAGAACTTCGGCCGCCAGGACCGTATCCACTGGCTGATCCACCTGCGCGACCTTGAGGACTACCGGCTGCTGCGCGAGTTCGACGACAGCGAGGCGACGATGTCCTCGATCTTTGCCAAGCAGCGCGTCCACGAGTCCAAGGGCGGCGGCACCTGGGACGACCTGTTCTTGCCCGCCAGCATCCATGACGTCGTCATGGTGCCACGGTTCTGACACGGCGGAGGCCGCGGGCGGATGGGTATCGGGATTGAGTCGATCAACGCTTACGTCGGGCGGACCTCGCTCGGCGTGCTGCAGCTGTTCGAAGCGCGCGGGCTCGACCAGCGACGCTTCGAGAACCTGCTGATGGAGAGCAAGTCGGTGAACCTGCCATGCGAGGACGCGGTCACCAACGCGGTCAACGCCGCCAAACCGCTCATTGACGCGCTGGACGACGGCGGGCGCGCGGCGGTCGAGCTCGTCGTGGTGGGCACCGAGTCAGGCCTCGACTACGGCAAGCCGATCAGTACCTACGTACACGACCTGCTCGGCCTCGACCGCCGCTGCCGCTCCTTCGAGGTCAAGCATGCCTGTTACGGCGGCACCGCGGCGCTGCAGACGGCTGCGGCGGTCATCGCGACCAGTCCGGTCCCCCAGGCCCGTGCCCTGGTGATCGCCGCCGACTCGGCCAGCGTCGCCGCCCGCGGGACGTACTGGGAGCCTTCGCAGGGCGCCGGCGCGGTCGCCATGGTCGTGAGCCGGAGGCCGCGTGTGCTCGAACTCGACGCGGGCGCGAACGGCTACCACAGCTACGAGGTGATGGACACCCTCCGGCCGCGCCCGGACCTTGAGGCCGGGGACAGCGACCTGTCGCTGCTGTCGTACATGAGCTGCCTGGAGGCCAGCTACGGTGCGTACCGGGAGCGGGTGCCTGAGGCCGACCTGATGGGGTCCTTCAGTCATCTGGTCCTGCACACGCCGTTCGCCGGCATGGTCAAGGGCGCGCACCGCCGCCTGCTGCGCAGGCATGCCGACGCCGGTCCGCAGGCGATCGCGGCCGATTTCGGGCAGCGCGTCGTGGAGAGCCTCGCGTACTGCCAGGTGGTCGGCAACCTCTACTCCGCCGCCCTCTATCTGGCACTCTGCTCCCTGATCGACCACAGTCCGCTGGACGCGCCGCGCCGGATCGGCCTGTTCTCCTACGGATCCGGCTGCGCCTCCGAGTTCTACAGCGGCGTGCTCGGTCCGGGGGCGAAGCGGGCCGTGGGAGAGCGGCGGATCGCCGCCGCCGTCGCGGAACGCCACCCGCTGACCATGCCCGAGTACGAGCTGCTCAGCGATCTGAGCCTGCGTCGGATGGCGGGCGTGCAGGACGAGGTCTTCGACGTCGCGGAATACGAGCACATCTACAAGAGCCACGTCGCGGACCGCGGCTACCTCGTGCTGGACCGGATCGACAACTTCCATCGCCGCTACCGCTGGAGCTGACCGTGGCGACCACCGAAACCGCGCATTTCCGGACGATCGAGGTCGTCCGGACACCCCGGTCCACCCGCATCGTGCTTAACCGGCCGGGGCGGGGCAACAGCATCGACCCGGATCTGCTGCGCGAACTCGCCGAGGCCCTCGACGTGGCGGGGCGCGACCCCGACTGCCGGCTGGTCGTGCTTGCCGCGGCCCCCGGCCCGGGCTTCTGCGCTGGCATGGACCTGGACGCTGCGGCGCGGGACCAGCCCGCTGGCTCGGACGCCGAGGCGTTCTTCGCGCTGCTGCGCCGGATGCGGAACCTGCCCAAGGTGATCGTCGCGACTGTGGACGGGCAGGTCACGGGCGGTGGCACCGGCCTGGTCGCGGCGAGCGACCTGGTCTGGGCAACGTCCCGCAGCACGTTCGCGCTGCCGGAGATGTTGTGGGGCCTGCTGCCCTGCTGCGTCCTGCCGTTCCTCGTGCAGCGCTGCGGGCTCCAGTTCGCCCGGGCCATGACCCTCAGCACCATGCCGGTCGAGGCCGTCGAGGCCGAGCGGCACGGCCTGGTCGACCGGGTGGCCGAGGATTTCAGGCCGGGCCTGCGGGCCCTGAGCTACCGGCTTTCCAAGGTTGCCCCGGAGACTGTGCGGGCCGGCAAGGAATATCTGCACACGCTGTGGCCGATCGACGCGGAGACGGAGCGGATCGCGGTGTCGGAGTTCGATTCCCTGATGAGGTCCACCCCGGTCGCCGAGCGGCTCAGCGGCGGCCTGCCCGTGACCGGGGTGGCGCGGTGAGCGGCGGGGGAACGGTCCACCTGTTCCCTGGGCAGGGCTCGCAGGCGCGCGGCATGGGCCGCGAGCTGTTCGACCGCTACCCGGCCCACGTCGCGCGGGCGGAGGCGGTCCTCGGCTACTCGGTCCGCCGCGTCTGCCTCGAGGCGACCGGCTCCGGCGAGCCGAACCTCCGTCAGACGCAGTACGTGCAGCCGCTGCTCTACGTGGTCAACGCGCTGTCCGACCTCGACCGGCGGCGCGAAGGCCTGCCCGGTCCGGACTACCTGGCAGGTCACAGCCTCGGCGAGTACAACGCACTGCTCGCCGCCGAGTGCTTCGACTTCGAGACGGGCCTGCGGCTGGTCCGGGAGCGTGGGCGGCTGATGGGCCTGGCCGACGGGGGCGGGATGCTCGCCGTGGTCGGCGCCGCGGTCGCGGACGTGACGGGATTGCTCGAGCGCGTGGGGCTCGCCGACGTGGACGTGGCGAACTGGAATTCCGCCGAACAACTTGTGCTCTCGGGAACTAAGGAAGCCCTCACCGCCGCCGCCGCCGCGCTCACTGGCGCCGGGCTCGGCCGCTGCGTGCCGCTGCAGGTCAGCGCGGCCTTCCACTCGCGACACATGTCTGCGGCGGCGGAAGAGTTCCGTGCGGTGCTGGAGTCCGTCACGTTCGCGGATCCGCGTATCCCGGTGGTTGCGAACGTCACCGCGCGGCTCTACGAGCCGGGCACGGTGGCCCGGCTGCTCGCGGAGCAGATCCGCAAGCCGGTGCGCTGGTGGGAAAGCATGTCGCTGCTCATCGAGCGCGGAGTGCGGACCGGGGTCGAGGTGGGGCCGGGGACGGTCCTCGGAAAATTCTGGAGTGCGGCGCTCGCGAAGCCGGCGACGCCGCTGGGGACTGGCGTGCCGTCAACTCAGGCCCCGCGGCGGCGGGCGTGGGCACCAGCAGTCGTCCAGACCTCCTCCAGCCTGAAACTGCGCCCCGCCGCGCTCGGCTCGGCCGAATTCCGCCGCGACTACCGGCTGCGCTACGCCTACCTCGCCGGCGCCATGTACCGCGGGATCGCATCCGAGAGCCTTGTGACCCGGCTCGCATCCGCGGGGCTGATGGGCTTCCTCGGCACCGGCGGCACCGGAGCCGACGAGGCCGCGAAGTCCGTCGCCCGGATCCGTGGGGAACTCGGGCCGAACACCCCCTTCGGCGTGAACCTCATCTCGACGCCCTACGCCCCCGCGCTGGAGGACGAACTGGTGCGTGTACTGCTCGACGTGCGCGTCCACCACATCGAGGCGGCGGGCTTTACCGGCATCAGCCCGGCGATCGTCGCCTTCCGGTTCCGCGGCGCGCGGCGCACCGCCGACGGCACCCCGACGGCCGTGCGCCACGTGCTGGCGAAGGTCTCCCGGCCCGAGGTCGCGGCCGCGTTCATGGCCCCGCCGTCCGCGGAGATGCTCAACCACCTCGTCGCGAGCGGGCGGCTCACCCGCGAGGAGGCCGAGATCGCGGCACAGCTGCCGGTCTCTTGCGACATCTGCGTGGAGGCCGACTCGGGCGGCCACACCGACGCGGGGAATCCGTACGCCCTCGTCCCGGCCATGATGTCGCTGCGGGACGAGGTGCAGGCCGAGCGCGGCTACGCCAAACGAATCCGCGTCGGGGCGGCGGGCGGGATCGGCACCCCCGAGTCCATCGCGGCCTCGTTCACGCTCGGCGCGGACTTCGTGCTCACCGGCTCCGTGAACCAGTGCACCGTCGAGGCCGGTACCTCGGATCTGGCCAAGGACATGCTCGCCGACGCCGACGTCCAGGACACCGCGTACGCGCCGGCAGGCGACATGTTCGAGATGGGCGCGCGAGTCCAGGTGCTGCGTAAGGGCACGCTTTTCGCGGCGCGCGCCAACAAGCTCTATCAGCTGTGGCGCCAGTACAACAGCCTCGCGGACATCGACGAGGACACCCGCCGCTCGCTCGAACAACGCTGCTTCCGGCGCAGTCTCGACGAGGTGTGGGCGCAGGCCCGCCCACACCTGGCCGCGAAGGGCGGCGGCGCGCTGGAGCGTGTCGAGGCCAACCCCAAGGTCCGGATGGCGCACGTCTTCAAGTGGTACTTCGCGCAAACCACACGTGCCGCGCTGGAAGGCGTGGCGGAGGAGAAGGTCAACTTCCAGATCCACTGCGGCCCGGCGCTCGGCGCGTTCAACCGCTTCGCCGCCGGCACGGACCTGGCCGACTGGCGCGCGCGCCACGTGGACGCCGTGGCGGAACGGCTGATGACCACCGCCGCCGACCGTCTCGCCGAGGCGGGAGCACGCTGGTCGGCCGACTGAGCCAAATTTCGCACAAGGTGCAGCAGATCTGTTCAAAATTGTGCATACACCTCAAATCAGGACCGAACATACTGGCGGCCGAGACCGGGGAGGTGGCTTTTCGGTGGCGGGCGATTTCTCTTTGGATGACGTCACACGTCAGGTGCTCGAGGCGCTGGCCGAACTGCTTCCCCGCGATGCCTCGGCGGTGACGGCCGATCAGCCGCTGCGCGGACTCGGACTCGATTCGCTCGCGGTCACCCGCCTGTGGTTCGGCCTGCAGTCCCGGCTGGGGGTCGACGTCCCGGTCGAACGGCTCCGGCAGTGCGCGACTGCCGCCGAGATCGCCGAGCTTGTCGGGCCGACGGCTCCGACATCCCGCCTGTCGGCGGCGGAGCCCGCCGCAGCGAGCGACGCCGGTTCCGCCGAGACCCTCCCGCTGACCGACCTTCAGCAGGCGTACTTCTTCAGCAAGCAGCCCGAGTCCGGTGACGACACCGTGGGCTGCCACATCTACCGCGAATTCGAGGTCAGAGATCTCGACGTCGCCCGCCTGGAGCGCGCGTGGCTACGCCTGGTCGCGCACCATCCGATGCTGCGCGCCAGGATCGACGCCGACGGCACCGGGCGGATTCTGCCGGACGTCGAGGGCTACTCGATGACTGCGCGCGCCACGGAGGACCGCGCTGAGGCCAGGTCCCTGATGCGCGAGGCGGCCTTCGCGGCAACTGCGTTCCCGCTGTTCGACATCGCCGTCAGCGCGGCGGAGAACGGCGTCAGCACCGTGCACCTGAGCATGGACGCCGTGATCGTCGACGGGCCCTCCGTGCGTCTGCTGCTGTGCCAGTGGCGCGCCCTGTACGAGGACCCCGACGCGGAGCTGCCGACCAGCTCGCTCAGCCCTCGCGACTGTGTCGAGGCGATCGGCGCGGCCACGCCACGGGCGGCGGACGACCGCGAGTACTGGCGCGAGCGGTTGGCCGGGGCCGTTCACGCCCCCAATCCTCGGCCCGGTGCACCGGCCTTCGTCGCCGCGAGCGCACCGGAGGGACGATGTCCCGAGCGTCGTACCCTTTTGGCCGATCTCGACGCCGATGCGTGGCGCGCGGCCCGGGATCTGGCTGCCTCGCATGACGTGTCTCCGAGCGCACTCGTCCTCACCGTCTTCTCTGAAGTCCTCGCCCGGCGCACGGACTCGCCCGACTTCACACTCGTCCTGACGACAAGCCACCGGCCCCGGCTGCCACGGGCGGTGGACGATCTGATCGCGCCGCTGACCTCGACGATGCTGTTCACCGCGCCGGATGTCAGGGACCTGCCGTTCGGGGAGGTCCTGCGCGCGGTCCACGCCCGGTTGTGGGAGGGCCTGGACCACACCGCGATCTCCGGCATCGCCGCCCTGCGCGCCGCCCACCCATCGGGCCGACAGCCCGCGCTTCCGGTCGTCTTCACCAGCGAGCTCGACACCGCGGCGGAGCAGCGGTCTGCGGGACAGGCTTCGTTCGCCGACTCCGTGGTCTACGGCGCCAGCCAGACGAGCGGCGTCACCCTCGACCACCAGATGTGGGAGCGCGCCGACGGAGTCCTGGGGATCCGCTGGGACGTGGTGCCCTCGGCGTGGCCCGCCGGCTGGACTGAGGCGGCGTTCGCCGAACTTCTCAACCGCCTTCTCGCCCTCCGCACGGTCGCGGACGCCGCTGACCGCCCGCTGAACCAACTGCAGCAGTCGTACGTGGTGGGCCGCGCGTCCTCGGGCCGCACGTGGAACGGCTGCCAGGTCTTCCACGCCTTCCACATCGAACACTTCGGCCTCGATCGCCTGGAGCGCGCCTGGCTGGACCTGGCCGAGCAGCACGACGTCCTGCGCAGCTGGGTCGGTGACGACGGTCGGTTGCGCGTAGGCAGGCATGCACCCACGCGGCGGTTCATCTCCGTACTCGATGCCGACGAGATCGACGACGCCGCGCTCTTCGCGCGGGTATCCGCGGACGAGCTCGTCTGCACCGGGCTGCCCATGGACCGCGGACCGCAGGCCGACCTGCGCGTCATCCGCCGCGCCGACGGCTCCGCGACCGTGTTCTGTCTGCTCGACCTGCTTGCCATCGACGGCGGCAGCATTCATATGCTGATGCGCGACCTCTTCGATCGTTACGCCGATCCGTCCCGGCCGCCGCGCCGCCACGGAACCTACTCCGAGTGGACCGAATGGCGCCGGACGATCGCATCTGGCTCCGACGCCTCACTTCTTGATGCGAACGGAGCCAGGGAGCACTGGCGTCGCCGCGTGGCCGAGCTCGTCCCCGGACCGGCGCTGACCCGCGGCGAATCCCGGGCTCGCACGCGCTTCGTCTTCGAGCGCGAGGGCTGGGACGCGGTGGACCAGGCGTTGCGCGAGGCCGGGGTCGACGCCGACGCGATGCTCGCGGCGGCGCTGGCCGAATCCCTCGGCACTCGCTACGCCGACGGCTTCTCCTTCCCCGTCGTGCGGTGGACCGAGGCCAGCGCGCCCTACCGTCCCGGCGAGTACACGGCGTTGAGCTGGCTCACCGCTCAGCCGGGTGCTCGTGCCACCCGGGACACTGCGCGTGCCTACACCCGGACGCTCGCCGAGGACGTCGCTGCAGACGCCGTCAGCGGTCTGACGGAGCTGCGCCGCCACGTGATGCGGCACCGGTCGTCCGGCGGCTTCGAACTGCCGGTCGTCTACACCTCGCTCCTCGACCTCACCGAGCAGCCACTGCCGGACGGGGTGACCGCGGGCCCGTGGCTTACCTGCACCCCGGACGTCGCGCTGGACTGTGTCTCGATCCGGGAGGGCGACCGGCTGAGCCTGTACTGGGACGTCGTCGTGGACGACTTCCCGCCTGGCGTGGCGGCCGCGATGTTCGCCCGCTACCACGAGATCGTGGCCGCGCTGGGCACCGCCGAGGAACCGGCCGCGGGGGAGAACCGCCCGCTCGTCGACGCGTTCAACGACACCGCACGCCTCTTCGAGGACGGCTTCCCGGCCCAGCACCTCTTCGAGCAGTGGGTGCTGCGCCAACCGGATGCCCCGGCTGTGCAGTCCTCCCGCGGCACCCTCACCTACGCCGAGCTCAATGCCCGCGCCAACCGGATCGCGCGGGCACTGCGCGAGCTCGGCGTGGGCCCCGAGGTCGCCGTGGGGATCTCCACGCCGCGCGGGCCCGAGATGGTCGCGGCCGTCTTCGGCGTGCTCAAGGCCGGCGGCCTGTATGTGCCGATCGAACCGGGCCTGCCTGTCGGTCGGGCATCCACAATGCTCGAAGACGCCGATGTCAGCCTTCTGCTCACCACCGCCGACCGGGTCGGCTGGCAGCCGCCCAGGCACGTGCGCACCCTCGAGACCGACCGGCTGACGCCGGACTCCGTGCTGGACGCTGAGAACCCGCCGGAGGAGCTCACGTCCGCCCGCACGGCCTACGTCATCTTCACCTCCGGCAGCACAGGCCGACCCAAGGGCGTGGCGGTGACGCACCGCCCGGTGCTGAACCTGATCGACTGGTGCCGCCGGACGTACCGTTTCGGCCCGGGTGACCTGGGCCTGTGCGTCACCTCGCTCGGCTTCGACCTGTCCGTCTTCGATCTGCTGGGCCTGCTCGGGCTCGGCGCGGCCGTGTACGTCGCTGACGAGGCCGAGCGCAAGGACCCCGAGCTGCTCGCGCGACTGCTGATCGAAGGGCCGATCACCTTCTGGAACTCTGCTCCGATCATGCTGAACCAGCTCGCGCCCGAGCTGGCCCGGCTGGCCGGTAGGCCCGGCACCGACGACCTGCGCCTGGTCTTCCTGAGCGGCGACTACACCCCGCTGACCCTCCCGGACAAGATCCGCGCCGTCTTCGGCCGCGCGCAGATCGTGAGTCTGGGTGGTGCGACAGAGACGACCGTCTGGTCCAACCACTTCCCGATCGACAAGATCGACCCCGCGTGGACCAGCATCCCTTACGGCACGCCGATCTCGAACGCCCGCTACTACATCCTCGACGCGGATCTCAAACCGTGCCCGATCGGCGTCGAGGGAGGCCTCTACATCGGCGGCGAGTGCCTGAGCTCGGGCTACTACCGTCGACCCGAACTGACCGCCGAGCGCTTCATCCGCGATCCCTTTGTGATCGGCGATTCAGCGACGATGTACCGGACCGGCGATCGGGCCGTGTACTTCCCCAACGGCGTGATCGGCTTCTGCGGGCGCCAGGACAACCAGGTGAAGATCCGCGGGTTCCGGGTGGAGCTGGAGGAGATCGAGCATCGGCTGCGCGCCCACCCGAGCGTGGCGGACGTCGCCGTCCTCGCACGCCGGGATGCCGCCGGGGACACCAGGCTCGTGGCCTATGTGATCGCGGCCGACGGGGCCGAGGTCGAACCGGGTCCATTGCGCGCGCACGCCACGGCGGCGCTGCCGGACTACATGGTTCCGAACGTGGTCGTGCAGATCGACGGCTTCCCCGCCACCGACAACGGAAAGCTCGACCGCGACGCGCTGCCCTGGCCCGTGGCGACCGGCACCCGGCACACACTGCTGGCTTCGGCGCAGGTGACGGCGACCTCGGCTGCGGCCCCGGAAGGCCTGGTCGCTGAGGTGACCGAGGTGTTCAGGGAACTGCTTGAGGCCGAGATCGATCCGGCAGCCGACCTGTGGAACCAGGGCGCGACCTCGTTCACGATGGTGCAGGTCGCGCGGATCCTCAAGGAGCGACACGGGGTTGCCATCTCCGTCGCCGCTCTGCTCGACGATCCCACGGTGGCCGGTATCGCGGCCCGGCTCGGCGGTGGTGAGTCCGCGGCCCCGGCCGTCCCCGGCGAGCCAGAGCCCGTCGAATTCTTCTCGCCCGAGGAGCGGCTGCGATTCAAGGCGGGTCAGTGGAATCGGCGTCTCCCGCAACCCGGTGAGCGGACCCTCGACGTTCCCGTCTCGATGTTCGTTCAAGCCTACCGGCCCTACCGCGCCACCCGACGCGACTTCCTCGACGAGCCGCTGCCGCTGGCCGCACTCACCGGGCTGCTCTCAGTGCTCGGCGACGCTCCGGGTGAAGGAGGCGGTCGGCTGTACCCTTCCGCAGGCGACACCTACACGGTGCAGATCTACATCTACGTGCCCGAGGGCGGCGTCACCGGTCTGCCAGGCGGCGCCTACTACTACGACCCGACGGGCCACCAGCTGCGCGGGCTGCGCCCGGGCGCTGTACTAGACCGGTCCGCGCACTTCGTATACAACCGCGAGTTGCACGACGCCGCGCGCTTCTCTCTCTACCTCGTCGGCGAGCGCCGCGGCATCGAGCCGCTGTACGGCCCGCACAGCGAGCGTTTCCTGCTGCTGGAGGCGGGCTATCTCGCCCAGTCGCTCATGTTCGCGCAGGCGGCGCACGGCATCGGCCTCTGCCCGGTCGGGGACGTGGCGGAGTCGACAGTGCGCGAGGTCTTCGACCTGCCCGATACTGCTGTCTATCTGCACGCGCTGCTCGGCGGGGCCGTCAGCCGGGAAGCGGGTACGGTGCCTCCGCCCTTCACCGCCCTTGCGCCCACCGCCCTTGCGCCCACCGCCCAGGCGAGAGCGTCCACCGATCCGATCGCCGTGATCGGGATCGCAGGCTGTTACCCGGGTGCCGACGACCTCGACTCACTGTGGCGCGACCTGTGCGCGGGCACGAGCGCGATCGGCCCGGTTCCCGAGGCCCGGCGAGCCGAGATCGGCACCGACCATCCCGAGCTCGTGGGCGGCTTCCTGAGGCCTGAGCTGGTATCAGGGTTCGACAGCCTGACCTTCGGCATCGCGCCCGCCGAAGCCCCGCTGCTCGACCCGCAACTGCAGCTGCTGCTGCGCGTGGTCTGGGAATGCCTTGACGACGCGGGGCACACTCCCGAATCGCTCAGGCGCGCCGGTCGGGTCGGCGTGTTCCTCGGCGCCATGTGGCAGGACCATCAGCACGTCGGCGTCGACAAGCGGCATGCGGGCGAGACCGCGCGGATCTCGGCGACGGCCTCGGACGCGGCTGGCCGGATCTCGCATGTGTTCGGATTCACCGGTCCCAGCGTCGCGGTCGACACGGCGTGCTCCTCCGCTCTGTCCGCCCTGCACCTGGCCGTGGCCTCGCTGCGCAGCGGCGAGTGCGAGGTCGCGGTGGTCGCCGCCGCCAACCTCTTCGGTCACCCTTACCACCTCGATCTGCTCTCCGGCCTCGACCTGCTGCGCGGCACCGACGCGCCCGGCGCATACGACGAGTCGTCGCCCGGCTGGCTGCCCGGTGAGGGGATCGGTGCGGTGCTGCTGCGCGCGGAAGACATGGCGCGGACGGTCGGCGACGTCCGGCATGCGATGATCGAAGCCACAGCGATCGGCCATCTGGGCGGCGCGGGTTCGCGTTTCAGCGCCCCGTCCGCCGCGCGGCTCGCCGAGTCGATCGGCGAGCTGCTGGCGACGGCCGAGCTTCGCGCCGAGGACATCGATTACGTCGAATGCGCCGCCGCGGGCGCTGTGCTCGCCGACGCCACCGAGCTCGAGGCGTTGACCGAGGTGTTCGGCAGCGCCGCGTCGAGCCGTTCGCAGCCGCTCGCCTTTGGCACGGTGAAGCCGAATCTCGGTCACCTGGAGGCCGCGGCGGGGCTCGCCCAGCTGACGAAGGTCGTGCTTCAACTGCGACATCAGACCATCGCCCCGACACTGCTGTCCGACCGAGGCGGCGCCCTGCCCGACATCGACGCGGCGAAGCTGAGCGCCGTGCGCACTGCCGTCCTCTGGCCGAGCCAGCCTGCCGACAGGCCGCGCCGCGCACTGGTGAACGCCGTCGCCGCGGCCGGCTCTTTCGCGCAGGTCGTGGTGCGCGAGCCTGCCGCCGAGCAGCCTCGCCCGGCGGGGCCCTCCGTGCCGCGACTGGTGGTGCTCTCGGCCGATTCGTCTGCCGGGCTGAGGGCCGCGGCGGCGCGGCTGGCCGGCGCGCTCGCCGAGGCCGAGCGCACTGGCGAGCCGTACCGCCTGGCCGACGTCGCCTTCACCCTGCAGACCGGCCGTCGGGCGCGGCGTCACCGGCTCGCCGCGATCTGCCTCCAGGTCCCGGAGGTGATGCGCGCGCTGCACCGGTTCGCGGAGGGCGAGCCGGATACCGCCGTGCGCACGGCCGAGGTGCCGGTGCCCGCCGCGACGGCGCCCTCGACACCGTTGACAACCGCCGAGGCCGCACGTGCCTGGCTGGCGGGCGAGCCGATCGACTGGCATGCGATGTGGGCGGACGGCGAGGCCCGCCGTGTCTCGCTGCCGAGCCACCAGTTCGCGCTCGTCGACGGCACCTCCCGCGCCGTCGAGGTCGCTGCTCGGCCGCGCACGCCTCAGCGGCAGCCGGATGCCGTCCTCAGCCACCTCCTCCGTGTATTCTGCGGTGTCACCGGCACTCCGGCCGACCGGGTGCACCCGTATGCCCCGCTCGCGGACTACGGCCTCTCGTCGGTGCTGGTCGCCGGTATCAGTGCCCGACTTCAGCGCGAATACGGGCCCGTACCAAGCACGCTCTTCTTCGACCGGCCCGACCTGGCCTCCATCGCCGAGGACCTGTGCGCGATCCCGAGCCCGCAGACCGCCGTCGACTCGGCGAGCACCGGCTCGGCGAGCACCCCCGCCGCTCCCGAGCGCATCGCGATCATCGGTGTCGCCGGACGCTATCCCGACGCCGGTGACCTGGATGCGTTCTGGCGGAATCTCGCCGAGAGCCACGACAGCATCCGTCCCGGGCCGCCCGCCGGACGCCGTCCCGCCGACCAGCGCGGCGAGCAGATGTGGGGCGGATACCTCGACGACGTCGAGCTCTTCGACCCGATGCCCTTCGGCATCACCCCCCGCGACGCCGAACTGATGGACCCCCAGGAACGACTCTTTCTCGAGATCTGCTGGCGGCTGTGGGAGGTCGCGGGCTACTCGCCGCGCCGCCTGCACACCCGGCACGGCGGACGCGTCGGCGTCTTCGCAGGCTCGATGTACAACGAGTACCCGCTGTTCGGGGCCGAAGTCGCCTCGCCGGACGCGCCATCCACGGGTTCCGCGCTCGCCGGAATAGCCAACCGGGTCTCCTACATCTTCGGGCTGACCGGTCCGAGCCTGACGGTCGACACGATGTGCTCCTCGTCGCTGACTGCAATCCACCTGGCGGTGCAGAGCCTGCTCAGCGGCGAATGCGAACTCGCCGTTGCGGGTGGCGTGAACCTCTCGCTGCACCCGAACAAGTTTCGTCAGCAGCGCCAGCTCGGCATGGCATCTTCGGACCACCGCTGTCGGGCGTTCGGCGCGGGTGGCGACGGCTTCGTCCCTGGCGAAGGCGTCGGCGTCCTGTTGCTCAAGCCGTTGAAGCAGGCGCTGGCAGACCGCGACCAGGTACTCGCCGTGATCCTCGGTAGCGCCGTGAACCACAGCGGCCACAGCAACGGCTACATGGTGCCGAGCGTGCCGGCCCAGGCCGAGGTGCTCGGCCGGGCGCTCGACCGGGCCGGGATACCCGCCGAGAGCATCGGCTACCTCGAAGCGCACGGCACGGGCACCGCGCTCGGTGACCCGATCGAGCTGCAGGCGCTCTCGCGCGCGCTGCGCCTTACTGATCGGCATGTCCTGCCGATCGGGTCGGTGAAGTCGAACATCGGCCATCTCGAAGCGGCCGCAGGTATCGCCGGTCTGACCAAGATCCTGCTGCAGTTCGAACACAGTCAGTTGGCGCCGTCGCTGCATGCCGAAGAGCTGAATCCGAACATCGACTGGCAGCACGTGCCGTTCCGCGTGCAACGGTACCTGCAACCATGGCCTGCGCCCGCGTCTGACGACGTACCGGCGCGGCGAGCCGGGATCAGCTCCTTCGGCGCGGGCGGGGCCAACGCGCATCTGCTCGTCGAGGAAGCGCCTCAGCGGCCTGCTGTGTCGCAGGGGCTCGCGCAGCACGCGGGCGCGCTCGACAGCGTGTTCGTGCTCTCCGCCCGAACCCGCGATCAGCTTCGCGGGGTCGCAGCCCGGCTCGCCCGGGCACTGGTTGACGAGCCCGAGCACGCATTGCCGGACGTTGCGTACACGCTGCGCGCGGCCCGCGTCGCGCTGGCACATCGGGCGGCGATCGTCGCCGAATCACGGGACCTGCTCGTCGACGAACTGAACCGACTCGCCGACACGGCCGCGGCCACAGACGCGACCCGGCTCGGCCGTGCGCCGACCGGCATCGGCGGCCCGCACCAACAGCGCGAGTCGCTGCCCGAGAGCGACGACGCCACGCCCGCCGATTTGGCGCGGCACTGGGTCGCTGGTGGTGACCTGCCGATCGGCGAGCCGCGGACGATCGTGCGTCTGCCGGAGTATCCGTTCGCCCGCGTCCGTTGCTGGGCGCCATCGCCGGACCTGCCGTCCAGCGCCGCGCTCGACCTGGTCCGGCTGTGGACCAAGGACTGGGCGCCCCTCGCCGACGAATCAGTCGAATCAGTGCTCGCCGAGCCATCCGCAGGCGACCTGATCGTCTGTCTGGCCACGGAGAACCAGTACCGGCTCGCTCAAGCGGTCTCGGCGCTCCTCGCTCCAGCCACCGTCGTGCGGCTGGTTCCCGAGGCCGCCGCGGACGCGCTGAACGATGTGGCCCAGGACCTGGTGGTGACCGGCTGGATTGACCTGACCGCCCTCGCGGACGGCGGGCCGGACTGGCAGGTCGTCGTGCCGCTGCTGCAACACTTGCTGCGCCGTCGCCCGCAGGCACAGTTGCGAATGCTCCAGGTGACCACCGGGCTCTTCGGACCCTCGGCCGGACCCGTCGCCCGATGCGCGGGTGCGGCGACCGCGGGGTTCGTGCGTGCGCTTGGCGCCGAGTCCAGCCGTGTCACCGCGAACGTCCTGGACATAGACGTACCCGAGAATGATCCGGAGGCCGTGGCCGTCACGGTGCACGAGGCGTTCTGCAAGCGGCCCGCTCACGGCGAGATCGCGGTGCGCGGCGGCCGACATCATGCTCCGCTGCTACGCGAGCTCCCGCCGCCGTCCACGCGGGCCGTGCTCGGCCCGGACCGGGTATACGTTGTGTCCGGGGGGACACGTGGCCTCGGCGCCCTCGTTGCCGACCACCTGGTCGAGCGCGGTGCACGGCGCCTCGCGATCCTCGGCAGGCACCAGCCCGAGCCCGCCACGCGGCGGGCCAGGGAACTGTCGGCGGCGCAAACGAGGCTCGATGCGCGCGGCGTCCGGGTGCTGAGGTACTTCGGGCCGCTGACCGCCGACGGCGGCATCGCCGAGTTCCTGGACGAGGTGCGCGGCACGCTCGGGCCGATCGCGGGCGTGGTGCACTGCGCAGGCCGGGCCCGGCGCCGGCCGGCCAGCTTCGTCTCGCTCGACCTGGCCGAGATCGCCGAGGTCTGGGAGCCGAAGGCGGCCGGGTTCGACACTCTTGCAGGGCTCTGCGAAAAGGACCGGCTGGAGTTCTTCATCTCCTTCTCCTCGGTCTCGGCGGCCCTGCCGAGGCTGGCGGCAGGCGTCGCCGATTACGCGGCCGCCAACGCGTACCTGGACTACGCGGCGGGCGACCACCGCTTCCGCGGCGTCGACTGGCCGGTATGGAGCGAGAGCGGTGCGGCCGCGGGCGGCGTCGCGGCGGGTGAGTCGATCACCGACGCGCAGGGGCTCGCGGTGCTGGACCACGTGATCGCGACGGCGCCGCGCGGGCCGGTACTGGTCACCGTCGGCGCGCAGCCGCCCGCCGCCGACGCCCTCACCGTGAACACCCGCGAGCCGCGACCGGCTCCGGATCCGATGCCGCTCGCGGCTCTGTCTCCAGCCGCCGCCGCACCGTCCTTCTGGCTTGCCGAGCTCTTCGGGGCGGCCCTGCATGTCCCCGCAGCCGAGCTCGACCCAGACATCGGCTTCGCGGAGCTCGGCGTCGAGTCGGTCCTGCTCGCCGAGATCGTCGCCAAGCTTGAGGAGCGGCTTGGGCGCAGCGTCAATCCGGCCGTGCTGCTCGACCACCCCACCCTCAACGAGCTCTCCGGCGCACTGGACCTCGGCGCCGAGGAGGGCCCGTCGCGCGCCGCCGCACCCACGCCCCGGGCGATGACGACGGACCGGCGTATCGCCGTCGTCGGCATCGGCTGCCGCTTCCCCGGCGCCGAGGGCGTCGACCGGTTCTGGGAGCTGCTGCGCGCGGGGGAGTGCGCGGTCCGCGAGGTGCCGCCGTCGCGCTGGAGCGTCGAGGAGTTCTACGACCCGAACGGAGGCCCCGGCCGCACGCCGAGCCGCTGGGGCGGGTTCGTCGACGGCGTCGAGGACTTCGACCCCGAATACTTCGGCATGACCGACGACCAGGCGCGCGCCATGGACCCGGCCGTCCGGCTGTCGCTGGAGACGGCCGTCGCCGCACTCTGCGACGCCGGTTACCGTGCCGAGGAACTGGCCGGTCGGCGCGTCGGCGTGTACCTCGGGGCGCGGATGTCGGACTACCGCCGCAGGCTCTCGGCCGAGGAACGGGCGCGCTCGCTGGGCGGGGACCAGAACTTCATCGCGGCGTGGCTCGCCCACCACTTCGACCTGCACGGACCGAACCTCGTCGTGGACAGCGCCTGCTCCTCCTCGCTGGTGAGCGTGGAGCTGGCCTGTCAGAGCCTGCTCGACGGCAGCAGCGAGCTCGTGCTGGCCGGCGGTGTCCAGGTGCTGCTCGACGAGGAGCCCTACCTGGACTTCGGCGCGGCCGGGGCGCTCTCCCCGCGTGGGCAGTGCGCGGGCTTCGGCAGCGGGGCCGATGGCTTCGTGCCGGGTGAGGGCTGCGGGCTGCTGTTGCTCAGGCCACTGACGGATGCGCTGCGCGACGGCGACCGCATCCACGGAGTCATCGACGCGGTGGCGGTCGGCAACGACGGCCGGACGATGGGCCTCACGACGCCGAATCCGGTGGCACAGGCCGACGTTGTGCGCCGCGCGTTGGCTGCCTCGGGCCACTCGGCCTCAGCCATCGGCCTGATCGAGGCGCACGGCACGGCGACCCGGATCGGCGATCCGATGGAGCTGCGGGCGCTGGAGACGGTGTGGGCCGAGGATGAAGCGACCAGGGGCCGCGTTGGCACCTGTGCGCTGGGCACGGTGAAGTCCAACCTTGGCCACCTGTTCAGCGCCGCGGGCGTGGCCGGGCTCATCAAGGCCCTGCTGGCTGTGCGGCACGCGCAGGTCCCGCCGACGCTTTTCTGTGAAAAGCCGCACCCGCGCTGCAGCTTCGAACGCTCGGTCTTCGCCCCCGCCCAGACGTTGCGCCCGTGGCCGAAGCAGACAGAAAGTGCCCCGCGCGTCGCCGGAGTGAGCGCGTTCGGTCTGGGCGGCACGAATGCCCACGCGGTGGTCAGCTCGCCCCCCGAGCGCGGCCTGGCGGCGGTGATCCGCGAACCGCTGCCGCCGCCGCGGTTCAACCGCCGACGCCTCTGGCGTGAGCGTACGGAATCGTCAGCCCCCGCGCCCGCGGCGCCGTCCCGCATCCTCGCATCCCTGCTCGACATCTCCTTCAGCCCGTCGCCGCGCGCCGCGGCCGTCTCAGCCTCCGGGGAGGACGCGTGACCCTCATCGACGGCATGCCGAGCTCGATCAGCGCGCGGGTGGAGCTGTCGCCCGAGGACTTCGTGATGGCGAACCACCGCGTCCACGGCGTCTCGGTACTCCCCGGCGTCGCGCTGCTCGACCTCATCTACCGCGTGCTCATCTACCGCGGCGTCGACCCGGCCCGCGCCGAGCTGCGCGGGGTGCTGTTCACCGAGGCGATCACCACCCGGCCCGGCCACGGCCGCAAGATCGAGGTCGAGATAACCGTGCCGGACGCCGCCGGACGACGGCGGGTCGCCATCTCCAGCCGGTGGCTGCGCGACGGCGTCCCGCACGGTCGGCGGCATGACCACGCCAGCGCGACACTGCTCCTCGGCCCGGCGGGCGCCTCCGACGCGCATCGACCCGACGCCGACCTCGCCACGCTGCTGGCCCGCATCCCGGCCACCGGCTCGACGGAGGAACTCTACCGCCGCGCCCGGGCGGAGCAGATCGTGCACGGCCTGCCGATGAAGTGCGTGGGCGAACTGCGTCAGAGCCCTGAGGGCGTGCTGCTCGCGCGGCTGGAGCTCGACGCGTCGACCCGCGAGCACGAGGACGACTTCTTCCTCCACCCGGCGAAGATGGACGCCTCCACGCTCGCCGGTTTCGGACAGACCCTCGCCTCGGGTCAGGACCCGTTCATCCCCGTGTACATCGAGCGGTTCCGTGCCCCGCGCCAGGTCGGGCACGTCAGCTACGTCCACGCTCCGCGACCCGAGACGCTCTCCGACTCAGGCGAGGTGCTGCGGGGTGACTACGGGGTCTACGACACTGACGGGCGCCTGCTCGTCGAGGTCGTCGGCATGGTCTGCAAGCGCATCCGTCACCCCGACCTGATCACCCGGCTGATCGAGGACGACGAGGACGACGAGGACGACGACGCGCCTCGGCCGACCGGCACCGCCGCGACCGAGGCCGACGTCGTCGACCTGGTCCGCTCGCTGGTCGCGAAAGCTCTCGAGGTGGACCCCGCCGCCGTCGACACGTGTACCGGTTTCTACGATCTCGGCCTGGATTCCGTGGTCCTGTTGGATCTCAGCCGGCTCCTGGAAGCCCACGTCGACGATCAGCTCTACCCGACGTTGCTGTTCGAGTACAGCGATATCCGCTCGTTGTCCCGCCACCTGCACCGCACCTACACCGTGCGGACCGAGGCGGCCTCGGCGCAGGTGCAGGCAGCCACGCCCGCGAACGACGGCCGCATCGTGCTGCTGGAGCCGCGCTGGCAGACCGTCCCGGCCGAGCGGACCACTTCCGCTCGATCGCGGCACGTTCTCGTGATCGGCGGCGCGCCGGTGTCCGGGTTCGACCACTTCGTCCCGATGGGCGGCGACTACGCTGTGGAAATCTCCCGGCGCGGCGCCGGACTCGACAGCGTCGTGCTTCAGCTCTCCGTCGTCGCATCGGTCGCCGATCAGGCCGCCTCACTGGTCTGCGCTGTCGCGTCAGCCCTTGCTGCCATCCCCGCGGACGCGACCGGCGAGCCGCGCCTGCTGCTCGTGCGGCCCGAGCGTGGGGACGGCTCGTTCGCGGCGGTCGGCGCCGGGCTGGGAGCGATGTGCGCGACGATCTCCGCCGAGTTCCCGCGCCTGTGCTGCCGCGTGCTCGACGCCGCCCAGTTCGACGCGGCCGTTCTGGAGCGCGAGCTGGCGGACACGACGACGTGCGGCGAGGTCCGCATCCGCGGCGGCATCAGGGAACACATGATGCTCACGGAGGCGGCCACGTCCTCGATCGACGGCCTGGTCGAGCCGGTGTTGCGCCCCGGCGGACGCTACCTGATCAGTGGCGGCAGCGGGGGAGTGGCCCGTGCCCTCACCGAGCACCTGCTTGGCGCAGGGCTGGCGGGCGAGATCATCCTCGTCTCACGTTCCGTGCCGTCCTCGCTGCCTGACGGGATCTCGGTCCGATTCGTGCAGGCCGACGTCACAGACGCTCCCGAACTCGGCCGAGCGCTGGATGCCGCGGCAGTGGACGTCGCAGGGCTCGACGCCGTGCTGCACTGCGCAGGGGCCACCCGCGACGCGCTCTTCTTCAACCAGCGGCCGTCGGACATCGCCGAGGTCCTCGCCCCGAAGGTACGCGGGGTCACCGCACTGGACGGGGTGCTGACGGCCCGCGGCTTCCGCGGAGCGCTGCTGCTGTTCTCCTCCACGTCCGCCGTGCTACCCAATGCCGGCCAGTCGGCGTACGCCTTCGCCAACGCCTACCTTGACCGATTCGCGGAGTGGCGCTCGGATCGCGCCGACGGAGCCGGGCGCACCGTTTCGATCAACTGGCCCTGGTGGCGGGACGGCAGCATGCGCATGCCACAGGACAAGCTGGATCGCGCGCGTCAGACCATGGGCACCACACCGCTGCCCACAGCAGCGGCCGTCGACGGGATGCGGCAGGTGCTTGCGCGCCGTGGCGCCAGCAGAGCCGTCGTGCTCTACGGAGACGTCGAGCGCATTCGTGCGAGCCTGGTCGCGCCTGCTCCGGCGCCCGCGCCTGCTCCGGCGCCCGCGCCTGCTCCGGCGCGGGCGCTCGTCTCCGCCCCCACGGAGGACGGCTTCGCCGCCGCCGTCATCGGTCTGGCCGGTCAGTATCCACGGGCCCGGGATATCGCCGAGTTCTGGGACAATCTCACGGCCGGGCTGGACTGCATCACCGAGATCCCGGCCGACCGTTGGAACTCCGCCGACTACTTCGACCCGCGCAAGCCGCTGCCTGGCCGCAGCTACGGCAAGTGGGGCGGCTTCCTTGACGGCGTGGACCTGTTCGACCGCGCGTTCTTCGGCATCTCGCGCCGCGAGGCGGAGCGGATGGACCCCCAGGAACGGTTGTTCCTCACCACTTGCTGGCAGGCCATCGAGGACGCGGGCTACTCGCCCGACGAGCTGGCCGGTCGGCCGGTCGGCGTGTTCGTCGGCGTGATGTGGAACCACTATCAGCTGGTCACCAGCGAGGGGCCGACCCGCGCGGCGCCGACCGCGATGCACGCGGCGGTCGCGAACCGGGTCTCCTGGACGCTGGACCTGCGCGGCCCGAGCATGGCGGTGGACACGGCGTGCTCCTCCTCGCTCACGAGCCTGCACGTGGCCATGGAGAGCCTGCGCAGCGGGGAGAGTGCGCTCGCGCTGGCGGGCGGCGTCAACCTCACGCTGCACCCGCAGAAGTACCTCCAGCTGTCGGAAGGCCAGTTCCTGTCCACCGATGGCCGCTGCCGCAGCATGGGCGCGGGCGGCGACGGCTACGTGCCGGGGGAGGGCGTCGGGGCCGTTCTTCTCAAGCCGTTGCGACAGGCCCTCGACGACGGCGACCACATCCATGGTGTACTTCGTGCCGGCGTGCTGAACCACACTGGCCGCACCGCGGGATTCACCGTGCCGACGCCGGCTGCGCAGAGCGCTGTCATCCGTGACGCCATCGACCGGGCCGGATGGGAGCCGGGCAGCGTCGGCTACATCGAGGCGCACGGCACCGGCACCGCGCTCGGCGACCCGATCGAATCCGAGTCGATCGCGCGTGCCCTCGCCCCGACCGGCGGCTGCGTCGTCGGGTCGGTCAAGTCCAACATCGGGCATCTTGAGAGCGCGGCCGGAATCGCGGGGCTGACGAAGGTGCTCCTTCAGCTTCGGCACCGGACGCTCGTCCCCTCGCTGCACGCAGCCGAGCTCAACACGGAGCTGCGCTGGGACCGCGCCGTGTTCCGCGTGCCGTTGACCACGATGCCCTGGCCGGAGCCAGCGCCGGGCGCGCTGCGACGGGCCGGCGTCAGCGCGTTCGGTGCGGGCGGGGCCAATGCGCATGTGCTCGTGGAGGAGGCGCCCGCCGAACTGCAGCGGACCGCGATGTCCAGCGGCCCGTACGTCTTCCCGTTCTCCGCTCGCGACGAGAAGGCGTTGCTCGACACCGTGCGGGCGCACCTGGCGTTCGTCGAGGACCGCCCCGAGCGGATGAGGTACCTGACCAAGCTGGTCGCCGCCGCGTTGAGCGTGAGCGAGGACCAGATCGACCCCGCCGAGTCCTTCGCCGATCTCGGTCTCGACGCGGCCATGCTCCGCCGACTCGCCGACGAGCTCGGGACCGTGGCGGGCCTCGGTCCCGACTCGAGTATCGCGTCGGTCTGCGACCCAGCGTCGGTCTGCGACCCAGCGTCGGTCTGCGACCCAGTCGGATCCGGGTCGGACACGACCTTTCTCGCCGACGTCGCCCACACCCTCCAGCGCGGCCGACGAGCCATGCTCGTGCGCGCGGCCGTTGTGGCGGCCACCATGGAGGAGTACCGCGACGCTCTCAGGGATCTGCTGGCAGGAAGGCCGAGCGTGTCATCCCGATCTTCGGATGGCGTCGCGGAGCACGCCGAGCTCGCGCGGAAGTGGGTCGACGGTGCCGACGTGGACTGGCCGACGCTGCCCGGCGCCCGCAGGATCTCGCTGCCGACGTACCCGTTCCGCGGCGAGCGGTGCTGGGTCGGCGGCTGGGAGCGACGGCAGGCTGTGCAACGCGTCGAACCGCCCGTGCCTGCGGCGGTGCCGGCGTCGCCCGTACCGGCCGAGCCGTTCCGCGACACCGCCGAGCCGTTCCGCGACACCGAGGACCTGAGCGTCCAGATCCTCGATCACGGCATCGCGGTCGTCACGATGCACGACCGTTCGTGCTCGAACATGTTCAGCCAGGAGCTGACCAGTGCTCTGATCTCGGCCTTCGCCGACATCGATGCCCGCGACGAGGTGAACGTCGTCGTGCTCACCGCGCGTGGCCCGGCGTTCAGCATGGGCGCGACGCAGGACGCCCTGCTTGCGCTCTCACAGGGGCAGACCAGGTTCACCGACGTGCCCTTCATGTACGAGGGCCTGCTGCGCTTCGGCAAGCCCGTCGTCGCCGCGATCCAGGGCCACGCCTCGGGCGGCGGGCTGGTGTTCGGGCTGTGGGCCGACATCGTCGTGATGTCCCGCGAGGGCCTGTACAGCGCGAACTTCACCGGGTACGGGTTCACGCCGGGCCTGGGCGCGACGTACATCCTCGAGCGGCGGTTCGGGCGGACGCTTGCCGCAGAGCTCTTCTACACCGCGCGCGGGCTCAGCGGGGGAGAGTTGGAACGGCGCGGTGCGGCGGTGCGGTTCGCGGATCCGCAGGACGTGCTCGCCGACGCGATGACCGTCGCCGCGGCCATCGCGCAGTCGGCACCGGAGGCCGTACGCGCGCTCAAGCGTGACCTGTCCGACCGCGTGCTCGGCGAGCTGCCCGACATCCTCGCACGCGAAAGCCGGATGCACGTCCAGGTCCTGGGCGAGGGATCGGCGCGCCGGGTGCGAGAGCACTTCGAGCGGATCCAGGCGGTTCGACCCGCCACGCAGCCCCCCGAACCCGCACCGGCTGCTCCCCGCGACGGCCTGGACCCCGCGACGGTTGCCGCGGCCATCACTGCGGCGCTTGGCGAGATCCTCTATCTCGACCCGTCCGAGATAGACGTGCACCAGAGCTTCACCGACCTGGGAATCGACTCCCTCGGCGCCGTCGAACTCGCCAGGGTGGTGAACGGCCGGTTCGGGCTGGCACTGGACTCCGTCGTCGCGTACGACCATCCGAATGTCAGTGCACTGACCGTGCACGTGTGCGACGAGCACGAACGGACGGCGGGCCTTGTCGAGGCCGTACGTCACGCACCGGCGCCCGCCCCGCCCGCCGCGCCGGCGATCGCACCCTTCGCCGTGTCCGCCCGAGCGCTCGCGGCTGTTTCCAGCTCGGGCCAGGGCCGCGTGGCACTGCGCGCGGTCCCTGAAGGCGCCACGCCTCCGACTCCCCAGCCCGTCGATCCCGACGCGATCGCCGTGATCGGCATGGCTGGGCAGTTCCCCGACGCACCGGACCTGGCCACGTTCTGGGCCAACCTCGCCGCCGGGCGCAGCTCCGTGCGCGAGGTGCCGTGCGAGCGCTGGGACGTGGACGCCGTCTTCGACCCGGACCGACGCACCGCCGGCCGCACGTACAGCCGGTGGGCGGCGATGCTCGACGACGTCGAGTCCTTCGACCCGGCGGTGTTCCAGCTCTCCCCGCTGGAGGCCGACTCGATGGATCCGCAGCAGCGGCTGTTCCTGCAGACCGCCTACCACTGCCTCGAGGACGCCGGATACGCGCGGCGCGGGTCCGGTCCCCGGCCCTGGGGCGTCTTCGTGGGCTGTGCCGCGGGCGACTACCCCGACGTGCTCGATGCGGCCGGGTGGTCCTCGGTTGGTGCGCACGCGTTCCTCGGCAACGCGGCCTCGGTTCTGCCCGCGCGCATCGCCTACCTCATGGACTTCACCGGTCCGACGCTCGCCGGCGACACCGCCTGCTCGTCCTCACTCGTCGCCGTGCACTTCGCGTGCGAGGCAATCCGGCGCGGCGACTGCGAGGCCGCCCTCGCGGGCGGGGTAGCCGTGATGACGACGCCGCGCATGCAGGTGATGACCAGCCAGACCGGCATGCTCTCTCCCACCGGGCGTTCGGCGCCGTTCGACGCGTCGGCGGACGGGATCGTGCTGGGCGAGGCCGTCGGCGCGATCCTGCTCAAGCCGCTCCGCCGCGCCCTCGCCGACGGGGACACCGTGCACGGTGTGATCCTCGGCTCCGGCATCAACGGCGACGGCCGCACCAACGGTCTGACCGCGCCCAGCGCCCTCTCCCAGGAACGACTGCTGCGCCAGGTACACGAGCGCGCGGGCATTGACAAGACGCGTGACCTCGGCTGTATGGAGGCGCACGGCACCGGCACCCGCCTGGGCGACCCCATCGAGGTCAAGGCCCTGGCAGCGGTGCTCGGCGGTGCACGGCCGGACGGAGCGCCCTGCTACCTGGGTTCGGTCAAGGGGAACATCGGCCACACCACGACGGCGGCGGGCATCGCGAGCGTCATCAAGGTGCTGCTGGCGCTGCGTCACCGCCGGATCCCGCCGAGCATCAACTTCACGCGGCTGAACCCGGAGATCACCGGTGAAATCGCGCCGCTTGAGGTCGCCTTGAAGCTCGTCGACTGGGCGCCGGACCAGGTCACCGGCCGCAGGATCGCGGCGGTCAGCGGATTCGGCTTCAGCGGGACCAACGCGCACCTCCTGATCGGCGAGGCGGTCGTGTCGGCCACGGACGGCCCGCGACCCGCCGCGCAGAGCACCCAGGAGGAAGCCGTGTACCTGGTACCCGTGTCCGCGGTGAACCGGGCCGCACTCTCCCGCACGGCGGACGCGCTCGCCCGCGGGCTGGAGGCGGAACGGCCCGCGCTCGCGGACGTGGCCTACACGCTGAACGCGGGCCGGACCCACTTCCCCGTGCGGGCGGCAGTCGTCGCGGCGAGCCTCGACGAGCTGATCTCCGGACTTCGCGCGCTTGCCGGCGGCCAGATCCCGCCTGCCGCCAGGACCAGCGAAACCGCCGGGTCCCTGGAAGCGGCGCTCGCCAGGGCCCGCGACGCGGCGAGCGTGCAGTCCGTGCTGCTGCGCTGCGCCGAGGCATACCGCGCGGGCGTGCTCGCGGACCTCGACATCGCTCAGCGGCCCGGGCGGCGGATCCCGTTGCCGGGCTACGTTTTCGGCGGATGCCGGCACTGGCCGCGGCCTGCGACCGACCAGGCATCCGCGCCGGCTCCAGCCACGCCCGCATGGCCCGCACCGGGCGCGGCGCTCCATCCTGAGCACCCGGTCATCAAGGACCACCGCATCGGCGGTCGCCGTTTGCTGCCAGGTATGGCGACCGTGGCCCTCGCGGTCGACGCGGCCGCTCGACGCGGCGTCACTCTGCCGCTCAACCTGCGCTCCGTCCAGTGGCTGCGTCCCCTGATCGTCGACTCCGCACAGCCTGTCGAGCTTTCCGTGACCGAGGGTAGCGGCGATCTCCACTTCCAGCTCGGTCCGGACGAGCAGTGGCGCGTGCGAGGCCGGATCGTCACGCATGACGGTGCCGACTCCGACCTCGAACTCGACATCGCCGCGATCGCCGCGCGCTGCCCGGACACCCGAAGCGCCGACCGCCTCTACGCCGGCTTCGCCGCCGCGGGCATCGCCTATGGCCCGACCTACCGGCTGCTCGAATCGGTCGCGGTCGGCGAGGACGAGGTGCTCGCGTACCTCGACGGCCCGCTGGACTCCGCGCCCGGTGCTCGCGTCAGTGTGCAGTTCCTCGACGCGGCGATGCAGGCGGCTGCCGCGCTGAGCACCTCGGGCGGCGCTCTGCTCCCCTTCGCCGCCGAGCGGATCGGCGTGCTCGGGCCGACCCCCGCCCGCGGTGTCGTGCACGTCCGCCGGAACGGCCGCACGTACCAGGTCTCCGTCGCGGACGAGTCCGGTCACGTCCGGGTGCTGATCAGCGGCCTGACGCTGCGTCCGCTCGCCGACGACGCGCCCGCCGCCGAGCCGCTGCGCATCCTCGAACCGGTCCTGCGCCCGGCCGCCCAGCTGCGACCGGCCCCAGGCACCGGTCACCGCGTCGTCGTGCTGAGCGACTCGGCCGATCCCCTCGCCGCGGACCTGGCGGCGGTCCACCGCGCGCACGGCGACACCGCGGCCATCGCCGACGCCGCCGACGAAGCGGCGCTGCTCGGCCCCGACGGCCGGGGACCTGACCTGCTCTACGTGCTCGGACTCGGCGGGTCGCTCGCGGACCACGAGTCGCGATCGGCCCGGCGCCTGCTGAACGCCGTCCGTGTGCTCGGCGCAGCAGGCGCGGCCGACGGAACCACCATCAAGGTCGTCCACGCCGGCGCCGCGCCGGCGAACCGCCCGGCCGCGCCCGCCGAGCCGCCGCGGGGCGCGACCCTGCACGGCCTGGCCCGCTGCGTCGCGGCCGAGTTCGGCCGCTGGACGGTCGGATGCATCGACGTCGTCGCACCGAATGACTGGAGCCACCGCGACCTGGCCCATGCGCTCTACTCCGAGTCCCCCGAGGAGGCGCTCGTCATCCTGCGCGACGGCGGTCGGTGGATTCGAGCCCTGACCCCGGTGGAGCAGCCGGGCGACAATGCCGCCGACCCGACGGACGTGTTCCGCCGCGGCAGCACCTACCTCGTGATCGGAGGCACCGGGGGCATCGGATCAGTGCTCTGCCGCCACCTCGCCTCCACCGCCGGAGCCCGGCTCGTGCTGCTCGGCCGCCGCGCCGCGTCGGACGATCGCGTGCGCACCCAGCTCGCCGAGATCGCCTCGCTCGGTGGCGACGTCGCGTACGTCCAGGGCGACGTGGCGGATCCCGGCGCGCTCGCCGCTGCGATCCGCACGGCTCACGACAGGTTCGGCGGCCTGAACGGCGTCGTGCACGCGGCGATGGATCTGCACGACCGGTCACTGCTCCGCATAACGGACGCCGGGCTGGAGGGCGTGCTCGCCGCCAAGACAGCGGGCGTGATCGCGCTCGGCGAGGCCGTGCGCGATCAGAATCTCGACTTCCTGCTGTTCTTCTCCTCCGCGATCGCCTTCACCGAGGCACCTGGCCAGGGCAGCTACGCGGCCGCCACCACGTTCGAGGACGCCTACACGGCCTACCTGGCGCGATGCCTGCCCTTCCCGGTCCGTACGGTGAACTGGGGTTACTGGGGTTCCGTCGGCGCGGTGGCGGAAGCCGGCTACCGGAACCGGTTCGGCCGGATCGGCATCGGCTCGATCGAGCCCGACGAGGGCATGGCGGCGATGACCCGGCTGCTGGCGTCGCCGCTGGGTCAGGTCGTCGTGGTCAGGGGCACGCAGGAGGGCCTGCGTCGACTGGGGGCCGTCGCAGGCGAAACGGACGTCCTTCAGTCCGCGCACCGCTCCTTCGCAGCCCTCGATGATTATGCCGCCGCGCTGCTACGCGCCCGCCTCGCCGCGCTTTCCCCGGAAGCCGATCTCAAGGCCTTCCTGCGCACCCGTTTCGCCCCGAACCGGTACGGCGCGGCGGCGCTCGACTCGTTCGCGCGCATCCTCGACCGCGCCGATGGCCCGCCCGCCGCTGCCCCGGATGCCGCTGCCCCGGATGCCGACGAGCTCCTCGCCGCCTACCCCGCGCTCGCGCCGCACGTCGACGTGCTGCGGCGTTGCGTGGAGGCACTGCCGGACGTGCTCGACGGCACCCGGCAGCCCACCGAGGTGCTCTTCCCGCGTGGCTCGACCGACCTGGTGGAGCGCGTCTACCGCGGCGACCCGATCAGCGACTTTCACCACCGGCTGCTCGCCGAACGACTCCAGCGCGAGCTCGCCGCGCTCGCCGCCGCCGGACGCCGCGACGTGACAGTGCTCGAAGTCGGTGCGGGAACCGGCGCCGGCAGCGCGGGCCCGATCGAGGCCTGCGCACTCGCCGCAATCCCCGTGACGTACCAGTACACGGACGTCTCACTGCGGTTCCTGCAACACGGCGAGCAGGCCTTCGGGCGCGAGAACCCGTTCATGACCTTCGAGATCCTCGACATCGAGGCCAGGCCCGTGGCGAGCCGGTTCGCCACGGCTGACATCGTCATCACAACGAACGTGCTGCACGCGACGACCTCCATCGCGCGCACGCTCGGCAACGTCGCGATGATGCTACGGCCCGGCGGACTGCTGATACTCAACGAGGCCACTGGGATCTCGCCCTTCGTCACCCTCACCTTCGGCCTCACGCCCGGCTGGTGGAAGTTCGACGACGCCGACCGGCGGCTGCCAGGCGGACCGCTGCTGTCCACCGGCCAGTGGCGCACCGAGCTCACCGCCGCGGGCTTCGAGGTCGAGGACGTCGCCGGGCTGCCCGGCACTCCCGCCGACCGGCTCCAGCAGGCCGTGCTCATGGCGCGGCTGCGGACTCCGGCCGACCGCCCGCAGGCCGCCGATGCCCCGGTGGACCGCGACCGGGCCACCGACCACGTGCGCCGGGTCTTCGCCCGGGTAATGAAATTCGACCCTGAAGACCTGGACGAGCGCGCCACCTTCGACCAGTACGGCATCGACTCGCTGATCAGCCTTGCCATCATCGATGAACTTGCGCGGGACTTCGACGAGCTGCCCGCCACGTTGCTGTTCGAGAACCTGACCATGCTTGAGGTCGCGGACTGGCTGCTGGCCGAGCGCGCCACGCAGGTGCAGGCCGTCCTCGTACCGACCTCGGAGACCGTCCCTGTGGCCACCGTGCCGCACACTGCTCAGACCGCGGTCCCGCACGCGCCGGAGCCAGCCACCCAAAGCGACGAGCCGATGCGCATCGCGGTCATCGGTGTCGAAGGGCGATACCCCGCCGCCCCGGACCTCGACGCCTTCTGGCGTCTGCTCTCCCGCGGCGAGACCGCCGAGAGCGACGTGCCGCCCGAGCGATGGAACTGGCGAGAGAACCTCACGGTCTCCCCGGACGGCACCGAGATCGGCCGCCGGGGCTGCTTCCTGAGCGACATCGACGGTTTCGACGCGGGCTTCTTCGGCATCCTGCCCCGCGACGCCGAGGACATCGACCCGCAGGAGCGGTTGTTCCTCGAGATCTGCTGGAATCTGCTCGACCGCGCCGGTCAGCTCGCCGAGGACACCCGCAGCCGCGAGACAGGGGTCTTCGTCGGCACCATGTACCACTCCTACGGGCAGCTGGCGGCGACCCAGTGGGCCTACGGCAGCTACCCGAACGCCCACTCCGCGTCCTGGTCGGTCGCCAACCGCGTCTCCTATCTGCTCGACCTGCGCGGGCCCAGCTTCGCGGTCGACTCCGCATGCTCCTCCTCGCTGCTCTCGGTGCATCTGGCCTGCGAGAGCCTGCGCCGCGGCGAGTGCCGCACCGCCATCGCGGGCGGGGTGAACCTCATCCTTCACCCGGCGCATCTGCGCGCGCTCGGGAATCGGAACATGCTCGCAGCCGACGGCCGGTGCAAGGTGTTCGACGAGTCCGCGGACGGGTTCGTGCCGGGCGAGGGGGTCGGCGCGGTGCTGCTCAAGCCCCTCGCCGACGCTGAGCAGGACGGTGACGAGGTGCTCGCGGTGATCCTCGCCTCCTCCACCAACGCGGGCGGCCGCACCAGCGGCTACACCGTCCCGAACCCGCGGGCCCAGGCCGCGCTTATCGCCGACGTCCTGGACCGATCGGGCATCGACCGGGCCACCGTCGGCTACGTGGAGGCGCATGGCACGGGCACCGCGCTCGGCGATCCGATCGAACTGTCCGCGTTGGCCTCGGCGCTGCTGACGGACGACGGCAGGCCCGCGGGCACGGCGTGCGCGGTGGGCTCGGTCAAGGCGAACATCGGCCATCTCGAAGGCGCGGCCGGGATCGCCGGGCTGACCAAGGCGCTGCTTCAGCTCCGGCACGGGGCGATTGTTCCCTGCGCGAATCTGACCACTGTCAGCAACGAGATCAGCGGTGCCGCACGTCGGTTCACGTTACCGACGGCGCTGATCGACTGGCCCGCTCCCCCTGACGGCGGGCCGCGACGGGCCGGCGTCAGCTCCTTCGGGGCGGGCGGCGCCAACGTGCACCTCGTGCTGGAGGATGCGCCGCGCCGATTGGGCGGCGAGCCCGCGCAAGGACCGGAGGTCCTGCTGCTCTCCGCGCGCGCCCGCGAGGCGTTGCGTGAAGCCGCGAGGGCCCTTGCCGACCAGGTGGAGGCCGAACGGCCGGACGCGGCGCGACTGGCGGCCCTCTGCTACTCCAGCCAGGTCGGTCGGCGCGAGTTTTCGCATCGGCTGGCCGTGCACGCCCAGAATCCCGAGTCCGTCGTCGCCGCGCTGCGCGCCGCTGCTACCGCGGAACGGCACGCGAACCTGGTCGCGGGTGCCGCGCCCGCGCGCCCTGACCGCAGCCGCCCTCCGCTCGCCGTGGACGCGAACTCGGACGGCTGGACGGCAGCCATCGAGTGGGTGACCGGCACGCCTGTGCGCTGGCGCGAGGCCTGGAGGGGACAGGTCGTCAGAGCGAAGCTGCCGACGTATCCGTTCCAGCGCCTCCACACCTGGCAGCGTTACGCCGGTCCAGTTCCTGGGCTGATCGCGGCCACGCCGAACGCCGCGCCCGTCCTCACAGCCGACCAGCCACTCGTCTTCCAGCGCGCAGAGTGGACACCGCGCCCGCGCGCCGCATCGGCGCTCCCCGAACCGACCGCTGCCTGTACGACGCTGCTGCTTGGAACCGACGCCGCGCTGCGCAACGCCGTGGTCGCCCGCCTTCGCTCGGCAGGCCGCCCCGTGATCGACCTGTCCGACACCGCGTCAGGCGGCGACACGCGTCCTGTCGACCTGCGTGACTGGGCAGAGCTGGATCGCGTCGCTGCGGAACGCGCCGACGCCGGAGCCCCGGTCCGCCTCGTGCTGTGCTGTACCGCGGCGCCGGACGAGGACCTGCCTGGTTACGCCGCCACCCGCGACGCGCTCGACCACGGCCTCAAGGCGCCCTTCGCCGCCTCCGCCGCAGCGCTGAGAGCCTCGCCGGAGGTTTCGGTCCGCGTCGGCGTGGCGTCGTGTGACCTGCTGGGCCGCTCGGCCGCGGCCGCGCTGCGGACTCTCGCCGCCGAGCACCCGAGGCTCTCCGCCGTCACGCTCCGCATGGAGCTCACGGAGCCCGCGGCCGACCGGGCCGCCGCGCTCCTGGCCGAGATCGAGGTCTGCGAAACCGGGGTCACCGAGATCGCGTTCACCGGTGGGCAGCGCCTCGTCCGTGCGCTGACGGCCTTCGAGCTCATGCCATCCACGTCGATAAGCGCGAGTGTGATCCGATCTGCCGGCAACTACCTGATATCGGGTGGCGGCGGTGCGCTGGGCCTGCTGTTCGCGCGCCACCTCGTGGACGCGGACGCCGGATCGGTCACCCTGATCGGCCGGTCGGCGGGCACCGAGCGGCTGCGGGCTGCTGTCGCGGAACTTGGCCGTGCCGCGACCTATCGCGTCTGCGACGTGGCGGGCGCCGGGTCCGTCGCGGACCTCGTAGATGAACTGCGGCGTCTGCACGGTCCCCTGCACGGCGTCCTGCACGCCGCGGGCGTGACCCGGGACGGCCGTGCGTTGCGCAAGTCGGCGGCGGACTTCGACGAAGTCCTGGGCGCGAAGGTGCTCGGCGCGACCGCGCTCGACGAGGCGACCCGCGAGGACGGGCTCGACTTTTTCGTCATCTTCTCCTCCGTCGTTGCCGAGGTGCCGAACCCGGGGCAGGCCGACTACTGCGCGGCCAACGCGTATCTGGGGGAGTGGGCCGACGCGCGTGCCGAACTCGTCCGGCAGGGCCGCCGCTCTGGACGCACGGTCGCGGTCGGCTGGCCGCTATGGGCCGAGGGCGGCATGAGTCCCGACCCGAGCACGCTGCGCCTGCTGACCGGGCGGTCGGGGATGGTGCCGTTCACCACCCGGTCGGGCCTCGCGGTCTTCCAGGCCGCTCTCGCCGCCGACGCCGGGAGCTTCGTCGTCCACGCGGCCGCCGCCGACGACAAGCCGGAAGTGCCCGCCGCGCCGCCGGAGCCCACAGGAGGTGCGGCGGCGCTCGGTCAAGATTCGGTCGAGTGTGAGCTGCGCCGCATCGCTTCCGGCTTCCTGCTGGTTCCCGAGGACGAGGTGGACCTCACCGAGGACCTGCTCGACGCGGGCTTCGACTCGGTCTCGCTGACCGAGCTGATCGGCCAGGTCAACGCGCTCTACGGCCTCGACCTGCTGCCGACGGTGCTCTTCGAGTGGACGACGCTGAGCGCCCTCGCGCGCTATCTGACGAGCAACCACACCGCCCAACTCGCCCCCGCCGCTTCGTCAGTCGCCGACGTTCCGCCAGACGTGGTGGTCTCGGAGGCCGCTGTCCCCCAGACTGACACCGCGGACGCCGCTGCCACCCCAGACGAGATCGCCATCATCGGCATCGCTGGAATCTTGCCCGGGTCGCCCGGTATGCACGAATACTGGCGGCACCTCGCCGCGGGCCACGACCTGATCACCGCGCCGCCGGCCGACCGCCTCGAACTGCTCGCCGATCCCGAACTCAAGGGCCTCGAAGGTGGGTTTCTCGCCGATATCGGGCGCTTCGACGCGCGCGCCTTCCGGATCTCGCCGCAGGAGGCCCGGGTGATGGACCCGCAGCAGCGGCTCTTCCTCACCGCCGCGCGGGACGCGATCCTGGACGCGGGATATGCCCCGGCCGACCTCGCGGGTTCCCGGACCGCAGTGTTCGCGGGCGTCTCCACCGCGGACTATGACGATCTGCTGCGCGTGGGCGGCGCCGCCGTCCACGCGCACACCGCGAGCGGCATCGCCCACTCCATCCTCGCCAACCGCGTCTCGCACGCCCTCGACCTGCACGGGCCGAGCGAGGCAGTGGACACCGCGTGCTCCAGTTCCCTGGTTGCGATTCACCGGGGTGTCACAGCCCTGCGCGCGGGCGAGTGCGAGGCCGTACTCGCCGGGGGAGTCAGTGCCCTGTTGAGCCCGGGCCTGTTCCGTGCCTTCGGGCAGTCCGGGATGCTCAGCCCCGGCCATCGCTGCCGTACCTTCGACCGGTCCGCGGACGGCTATGTGCGCGGCGAGGGCGTCGGCGTCGTGCTGCTCAAGCCCCTGGCTGCCGCCCGGGCCGGCGGTGACCACGTCTACGCGGTGATCGCGGGCTCGGCCGTCAACCACGGCGGCCGCGCCTCCTCGCTCACCGCGCCGAACCCGGCACTCCAGGCAGAGGTGCTGTACAGCGCCTACAAACGCGCCGCGATCGACCCGCGCACCCTCACCTTCATCGAGGCACATGGCACGGCGACCCCGCTCGGCGACCCCGTGGAGGTCGACGGAATCAAGCGCGCAACTCGGCGCCTGTACGACGAGCACGGAGCCACCGTGCCCCACGAGCCCGTACTGGCGCTCGGATCGGTCAAGAGCAACCTCGGACACCTGGAGGCCGCCTCCGGGATCGCAGGGCTCCTCAAGACGGTGCTCGCGATGCAGAACGGCGTGCTGCCACCGTCACTCCACTTCGACGAGCCGAACCCGCATCTGCGATTCGCGGACAGCCCGCTGTACGTCAACACCGAGGCCAGGCGGTGGCCGTATGTCACCGACGAGCACGGCCGGAACGTGCGTGTCGCGGGCGTCAGCTCCTTCGGCTTCGGCGGCACCAACGCCCACGTCGTCCTGCGCGCCGACCGGTCGGACCCGGGCCCGTCCGCCTCGCCGGGCTCGTGGCTGGTCCCGGTCAGTGCGTACGACGCCGCGAGTCTCGCCGCACGCGCCGCCGCGCTCGCGGACGACATCCGCGATCGTGCCGAGCCGTTGATCGCAGAACTCGCCTGTTCGCTGCAGCTTTCCGACCGTCACGGCGCCGTGCGTGCGGCGCTGATCGCAGACGACGTGAGCGACCTGCTGAAGCTGCTCGCCGAGCTCGCGGGCTCCGGCGGCGACGCGGCCGGAAGCGTGCTGATCGGTGACGGCGAGGTGCCCGAGCCGCTGCGGGCTGACGCGGCCCGCTGGACGGACGGCGGGTCGATCGACTGGCGGCGGTACTGGGCGGAGGGCCGTCCCGGCCGCGTCACCCTGCCGACCCCGGCGCCGCGCGGTGCCACGTACTGGTTCGACGGCCGAGCATCGCTGGCAGGAGGTACTCCGCCCATGGCCGAAACGCGCGTCGAAACCACGTCTGAGGCCCCGGTCGCATCGTCGGCCCCACGCCCGCGCATCCGCCTCACGCCCACCGCGGCACGTCCGGCGGCCGTCGTGCGCGAGCAGAAGCGGCAGCCTGAGAAGCCCGCCGTTCCCGTGCCCGCTGCGTCAACACCCGCGTCGGCGCCGCGGTCCGTCTCGGCCTCCCACGTCGCGATCGTTATCCGCGACCGCGCGGCGCGTCTTCTCGACATCGACCCCGCCGGATTCCCGCTCGACGCCTCGTTCACCGAATTCGGCCTCGACTCCATCTTCCGCATGGACCTGGCCCGCGAGCTGGCCACGTTCTACAACGTCGAAGTCAGGGCTGCCGACCTCTACGAGTTCGACTGTGCGAACGACCTCGCCCAGCGCATCGCCTCCGCGGCGTCCGAGGCGTCTCTGCCAGCCGAGCCCGCCGCCGCGTCGATCGACCCCCAGGCCGTCGTCGAACCCACCGACGACCCGGCTGCCCTCCTCACCCGCATCGTTGAGAGCATCACCGGCCACGCTCTCCAGCCCGGTGAGGACTTCACCGCCCACGGGCTCACCTCCTTCGACATGCTCCGCATCATCAGCGCGCTGGAACGCGAGTTCGGCTCGCTTCGCAAGACCCTGTTCTTCGACCACCCGACCGCCGCATCGGCCGGCGAGTACCTTCGCGAAGTTCACGGCGATGCGGCGGTGGCCACGGGACTCCGCCTCGCCCTGGCACGCGCCGCGACGAACGCCGCTCCCGACGTCCGGGCGGGCGTACGGTTGGGCGAGACACCCGACTCCGCCGACGAGCCGCTGATCGTGCACAAGCGCAGCCTAGACGCGACGCCCGAGCTCAGAGAGCTGATGTCGTCCATCGACGCCCGCCACGCCAAGGAAGGCGGCCTGGCGGGCCGCGACATCGCCCCGCTCGCGTTCCTGGGCGCGCGGCGCAGCGCCTATTTCAACTTCTCCCGCCGCGGAACGGACCTGCTCGCCTGGAGCTATGCCGGGTCGGAAGCCGACTTCCCGATCCTCGCGGGCGAATACGTGTCCTACACACGCCGCCACGGCCTCAACTCGAACTTTCTGTCCATGATCCCACTCGCCGAGGCCGGGGGGGTCCCGCTGTCCGCCACGCCATTCGGCGCGGTCCAGCGGCTCGAGGACCTGCAAAGCTTCAGCATGAGCGGCGGCCGGATGAACAGGCTGCGCTACATGGTCGGCAAGTTCGGACGTTCCGGCCGCGTCGAGACGCGCGAGTACCGGGTCGGCAGCGATCCCGCGATGGATGCGCGGATCGTCGAGCTGATCGAGCGCTGGGCGAGCGGCAAGCAGATGGTCAACCCGTACGTGCCGATCTTCCGTGAAGAGCTGGCCCACGGCGTACTCGGCCACCGGCATCGCATGTTCCTGACCACCGTGAACGACACGCTGTCCAGCGCCGTGATCCTCACCAACATCTTGTCGGAGAACGGGTATCTGCTTGACCTCGAATTCTACCCGCCGGACATGGCGCTCGGCGGCCTGGAGTACGCGATCGTCCACATCCTGCAGTTGCTCGCCGAGGAGGGCTGCACGATTTTCAGCTTCGGCGCGAGCTTCGGTGTGCGGATCGCCAGCTCGCCCACCGCGTCCGAGGAGGTCGAGCGCGGCCTCGCCGAGCTGCGTGACGCGGGGATCTTCGGCTCCGGGAACTTCCAGTTCAAGAACAAGTTCCGGCCGGTCAACGCGCCGATCTTCCTGTGTCAGCCCGCTGATCCGCCGCACACGTCGGTGGCCGACGTCATCCTGATGATCGCCAATCCGGATGTCTCGGCCGACGCGCCGGGACTGCGCACGGTCGCGGCCACGACCCGCGTCGAGCTCGCCCCGGTGGAACCCGCTCGGCCCGCGCCCGCATCCGGGACGCTCGATGACGCTGCCGCCGCGCGCCGCGCCCGGCTCGCCGGGCACGGTTGGAACCCGCTGGCCCTCGACTACGACGATGTCGAGCTCGACCTGGTCACCGACTCCTGGGCCGAGCACGCCGCGGCCTTCGTTGACAGCGCCGTCGCCGACCTGCGCGCCCGCTCCCGCACCCGCCGCGGCGAATCCGAAGTCTCGCCCCCGTCCTGGCTCCCGTTCCCCTCGATGACGGTCACCGGCTCGGGCCGGGGCGCCGAGGCGCTGCTGTGCCGCGCATGGCCAGGTCGGCGCGGCGCGGTCCTGAACAACACCCTCTTCCCGACCTGGAACCTGAGCCTGCTGGAGAACGGCTTCCAACCGGAGACCCTTGCCGCCGATGACGCCGACGCGTTGCCCACGCGCCTCGCCGCCCCGGCGAACCCCGTGGCGTTCGTCTGCCTCGAGATCGGCAGCAACGCGAGCGGCGGACTGCCGCTGACGCTGGCAGAGCTGCGCCAGGCCCGCGAGGCGACCGCCGCTGCCGGGGTGCCGCTCGTCCTCGACGCCACCAGGATCGTCGGCAACGCGATCCTGATATCACGGCACGAACAAGGTCAACGCGGCCGCGACGTGTGGCAGATCGTGCGCGAGATGCTCGGGCTCGCCGACGCGATCACCATCAGCCTCGCCAAGGAGTTCGGCCTCGACTTCGGCGGCATCCTTGCTACCTCGCACCCCGCACTCGCTGAGCACGTCGCCGAACACGTGGCAGCACACGGAGCCGAGCTCGGCGTCAACGCCCGGCGCATGGTCGGCACCGCCCTCTCCGAGACCGACCGCATACGTGAAGCCGTGGCCGCCCGCCTCGATGCGGTCCAAGCACTCTGGGACGAGCTCAGCGCGGCACGTGAACGCGACAGCCTTCGCCAGGCGCTCGTCGGCCCTGCCCCCGGCGCGCACTGCGTGCTCCTCGACGTCGCGCAACTCCCGGCCTTCGCCGGCCTGCACGCTCCGGTGCCCAGCTTCCTGGCCTGGCTGTTCGAGCGGACGGGACTGCGTGCCGGGCCGCACCTGATCCCCACTTCGGCGGTCGGTTCCAAGCACCTGCGGCTCGTCAGGCTGGCCGTGCCGCTCGGCCTCGACACCGAACGCTGCCTCGCGGCGGGACGCGCCCTCGCCGCCGCCCTGACCGACCCGCAGCCGCTCGACCTACTGCCGGTCGGCGCTGCGGTCGCCGTCACGGCCGCCGCGACAGGGGTCTTCCATCCCGCGGAGCTACTGCCCGAGGACATCGGCCAAGCGTTGCGCGAGGGCGAGCGGGCCCGTGGCGACCACCACGCCGTGCTGCTTGAGCGCGCGCCCTCGACCCGCCGCCACCTGGTTCCCGCGGACACCGGCAAGCTCGAGTTCTTCGCTGTTGGCAACGGCCCGACGCTGCTGCTCATGCACCCGTTCAACATCAGCGCCGGCGTATTCGCCGAGCAGTTCGCCGCGCTGGCCGGGGAGTTCCAGGTGGTTGCCGTGCACAATCCGGGCGTTGGCGACACCACCGCGGCGGCCGACCTTTCCCTCGCAGGGCTGGCCGGGCTGAACCGCATCGCCCTGCGCGAACTCGGCGTCGACGGGCCCGTCCACGTCGGCGGTGCGTCCTTCGGCGGACTCGTCGCGCAGACGTTCGCTCTGAACTTCCCGGCGGACGTCCTCTCGCTCACCCTCATCGGCACCTCCTACAGGGTCGGCAACCGCATGGGCGAGGTCAACCGGCTCGGCACCGTCGCCGACGAGGACTTCGACAAGATCATCGCCAACGACTCGACCGGCGAACTGGCACGGCAACGCGAACGCTGGCAGCAGGTGCTGCTGCGCTCGGAGAGCATGGACCCGAAGATCGGGCTGAGTTACCTCGACGTCTTCGCGGCCCAGCCCACGCTGATGGCCTCGCTGCCGTCGATCAGCGTGCCCACTCTCGTGCTGCATGGCCGGTTGGACACCGTCGTGCCGCTCAAGGCCGCGCACCTGCTGCACGGCGCGATCCCCGACGTACGTTTCGTCGAGCTGCCGGGCGCCGGGCACTTCCCCTTCGTCACGCACGTCGACGAGGTGCACCGCGAACTCGTGCCGTTCCTGCGCAAGCATGCGCAGCACGCTGATCCGACGGCGATGAGCCGCTGATGCCCGCCAGGTCCGCAGCCGACGCCTCGATTCGCCATGCCACGCACCTCGTCACGCCCAGCATGTGCGGCCACAACTCGCTGCTGATCGGCAGGATGGGGGACTGGACCTGGGACCTGGTCGGCGAGGCCTGCGACCTCGACGTCCTGCGCGCCCGGAACGAGAAAGGCGAGCCTACGTACCTGTCCTTCTGCTACTACCGCGTGGTCGGCAGCCGCCGATTCCACCTGCGCAGCCCGGGGTTCGGCGACCGGCTGGCCGTCGACTCGCGCGTCTTCGGGATCGGCGGTGAGTCCCTGGTCACGCTGCACCGGCTGCGTCGCGCGGAAGCCGGCCCCGCGCCCCGCAGCCCGATCATCGAGTCCGAGTTCTTCGCGTTCGACGATCCGGGCAGCCTCTACGTCGAGCACTACAACAGGTGGGTGAGCCGGAGCGGCTCCGACTCCAACCGCGACCTCGCGCCTGCCTCGCCGACCGTGTTCCGCGCTGCGGACCTGCCCCGGCTCGATCCGGCCTACTCGCCGCGCGAACCCTTCCGGCGCGCCCTGGCCACCGGCACCCCGCGCCCGGTGCCGACCCGGACGGTCCGCACGCTGGCGCTGTCCGCGCCCGTCGACATCACCCGCGATCTCAACGGCGCCGGGCTGCTCTACTTTGCTTCCTACTTCTCCCTGGCCGACCAGGCGCTGCTGGCGATGTGGCGGCACCTCGGCCGCAGTACGGCGAGCTTCCTGGGCCGCGTGGTGGTCGACCAGCAGATGTGCCTGTTCGGCAACGCCGACGCCGACACCGTGCTGGACACCGAGATCGGCTGGGGGCCGGGGGAGCGGCCCGGCCTGGAACAGGTGGACGTCGCCGTGTTCGAGCACGGCACGCGCCGCCCGATCGCCGCGTGCTCGCTCGACCTCGGACACGACACCGACCCGAAGGAGGAGCCATGAGCGAACACGTAGACGCGGCGGCCGGCCCCGACGTCCGGACGCTGGTCGAGCAGGTCGTCCGGGAGATCATGCCGGACCTGCGCGACCGCGAGATCTCCGGCGACCGGCACCTGAAGGACCTCGGCGCCGACTCGGTGGACCGGGTGGAGATCATCATGGCCCTGATCGAGCGGCTCGGCTTGGACGAGGGCATGTCCGGCTTCGCGGACCTCCCCGACGTCGACGCGCTGGTCGGCTACCTCGCGGACCGGACGGCGGGCCGGTGACCGCGCACGAGGCGGCGGCCCGCGGCGTCGGCATCGAGGACCTGAACGTCTATGCGGGCCTGTTGCAGATCCCGGTGCCCGAGCTCTTCCGCGGCCGCGGCCTCGATGAGGGCCGGCTGGAGAACATCATGATGCGGCAGCGTTCGATCGGCCTGCCCTTCGAGGACCCGGTGACCAACGCGGTCAACGCGGCCAAGCCGATGCTCGACCGGCTGTCGCCCGAGGGCCTCGCGCGCATCGAGCTGGTGATCACTTCCACCGAGTCAGGACTCGACTTCAGCAAGTCCGTGGCCTCCTACGTGCACGACAAGCTCGGCCTGCCGTCCACGTGCCGCGTGCTCGAGGTCAAGCAGGCCTGCTTCGCAGCCACGGCCGCGCTGCAACTCGCCGTCGGCTACGTCGCCTCCGGCATGTCGCCGGGAGCCAAGGTTCTGATCATCGCCACGGACATCGCGCTCGTGGACGAGGTCGCGGGCTACGCCGAGCCCGCCACCGGCCACGGCGCGGTGGCGCTGCTCGTTGGCGAGGATCCGCGCGTGCTCACCGTCGACGTCGGCGCCTTCGGCAACCACTCCTACGAGACGATGGACTCCGCGCGCCCCACGCCGACCTTCGACATCGCCGACGTGGACCGGTCCCTGTTCGCCTATCTGGACTGCCTCAGCCGCAGCTACGCCGATTACGCGTCCAAGGTGGATGGGGCGGACTTCGCGGAGACCTTCGACTACCTGGCGATGCACACGCCGTTCGCCGGGCTGGTCAAGGCCGGTCATCGGAAGCTGATGAAGGAGCAGCAGTCCGGTCGGGGCTCGGCAGGCTCCGTCGACGAGGATTTCGACCGCCGGGTCGCGCCCTCGCTTGTCTATCCCACGCGCATCGGCAACATGTGCTCAGGGTCGGTCTATCTGGCGCTCGCCAGCGTCATCGACCATGCGCCATACGCCGGGTCGGCCAGGCTCGGGCTCTACGCCTACGGATCCGGCTGCTCGTCGGAGTTCTTCAGCGGCACGATCGACCACCGGTCGCGTGCGGCTATCGCCGCTGGCGCCCTCACCGCCCGCCTGGACGCCCGCACCGAGATCGATTTCACCACCTACGCCGAACTCCTCCCGGTGACTCTGCAGTGCCTCGCGCCGGTCGCCGACGCCACGGTCGACCTCGACGCGTACCGCCACCTCGTCCCCGATCTTGGTACTGGCGATCTGCTCGCCCACGTCGCCACCAAGGATTACCACCGGCACTACGCCTGGTTGTAAGGAGACCGTCATGTCGACTCCCGCCGAGGAGCGTGTGTTCACCGCTGTGCGCAGAAACGTGTTGATCGTGGTCGACGACATCGACCCGGTCGAGGTGACCATCGACAGGGCTCTGCGCGACCTGGGCTGCAACTCCGTGGACCGCGCCGAGATCGTCTCGATGACCATGGAGGACCTTGACGTGGCCGTGCCGGTCGCGGAGTTCGTGCAGGTGGGCGATCTGCGCTCGCTCGTGGCTGTCCTCGCCCGGCACCTGCCGTGACGTCGACCGCCGCCGCGCCTCTGGTGACCGGCACTGGCGTGCTCACCGCAGTAGCCGGCGACACGGCCTCCTTCGCCGCCGCGCTGCGCTTCGGCAGCCGTGGCATCGCCGCGTACCCGGGCCCAGAATCCGGCGGCTGGGCGTTCTTCAGCGCTCGGATCCCCGGGCCCGACCTCACTACGCGCCTCGCCGACGCACACCTGGCAGCCCTTCCCGAGGATGTGCGAGCCCGCGCGCGACGCGTCATCCGCCGGGCTCCGCTCACCGCGCAGGCCTCCGTTCTGGCGGCCCTGGAGGGGTGGGCGCGGGCCGGGCTGCACGACCGGCCCGCCGACCCGGACCGGGTCGCCGTCGTCGTCTCCGGCCACAACCTGGCGGGCCGATATGACGATCAGTCCAGGGTCGAGTTCGACCACAACCCCGCGTTTCTCAGACCTACCTACGCACTCCAGTACCAGGACAGCAACCACGTCGCCGTCGTCAGTGCCGTGCTCGGCGTGACCGGCGAGGGCCATACCGTCGGCGCGGCGTCGGCCAGCGGCAATGCGGCGATCATCCAGGGTGCGCGACTGCTCGCCGTTGGCGTGGCAGACGTCTGCCTCGTCATCGGCGCGCTCACCGAGCTGTCCGAGCAGCAGCGTCAGGGCTACCTGAATCTCGGCGCAATGTCAGCGTTCGAAGAATCCACTGACCCCGCGGGCCGATGCCGTCCGTTCGACGTCGCGCGGTCCGGCTTCGTCCCCGGCGAAGGCGCTGCGTGCCTCGTGCTCGAAACCCGTGAATCCGCCGGGCGGCGCGGCGCGACAGGCGTCGCCGAACTGCGCGGCTACGCGATCCGCCTTGACGCCAACCACTCCGCCGACCCGAGCGTCGACGGCGAATCTGCGGTCATGTGCCGAGCGCTCGCTGCGGCGGGCGTACCGCGCTCAGAGGTCGACTACATCAACACGCACGGCACGGCCTCACCACGCGGCGACGAGGCCGAGGCTTCGGCATTGGCAAAGGTATTCGACGGCGACCTGGACCGCATCTGGCTCAACTCCACCAAGGCGCTCACCGGGCACTGCCTGAGCTCGGCCGGCGTCGTGGAGGCCGTGGCGACCGTCGCCCAGCTGAACTCGGGCTTCGTCCACCCCAACCCCAACCTGGCGGAGCCGATCGCACCGCTGCGGTTCACCGCCGCTACCGCGGTCGACACCGATCTGGAGATTGCGATGTCCAACGGATTCGGATTCGGGGGTTTCAACACGAGCCTCGTCTTCCGGCGTATTGAAGCGGGAAGCGGCGCATGACCGGGCTCGACACCGCACGGCCCGCCCCCGTGAATGCCTGGGTCCGCCCGACCTCCCACCGGGACGGATTCGAGCCGGGACTACGCCTGTTCTGCTTCGCGCACGCGGGCGGGTGACCAGGGACGAGGCACGTGAATGGGCCCGCTGGACCGTCGGCGGGTTCACCCTGCGTGAGTTCACGGGCGACCACTTCTACCTGGCCGCCGGCCGTCCCGACGTGGTGACCGCGGTCGGCGGCGGCCTCGCTGCACCGGTGGCGTGATCCGTCACACGGTCACGCGAGGCAGCCGCGTCGGCATGTCAACGATGCTCATGCGCCGCGAGCAATCGCTCTCATCACAAGCCAGGCTGAAACGCCTGGTCAAACGAGGTGTTCTCGCCGAACCCGAACTCGGCCTGTTCGTTCTGCCCCGCCCCACCTCAAAGATTAATCAAAGCTGAAAATCGACGAAAGTTCGCAGAACGCCCATTCACTATCTGAACGCGCAGAAACCCGCTCCCGGGGCGCAATTTGTTGCTAATATTGCCTTGTGAGGAATCAATCAGATGTTTCAACTGGTTGCGGGCGACATTTGTGGCCGTCTGGCGAACAGGTCGCGGCGGGCGTCCTCGGCAACCGCGATGAGTTCGTGCAGCACGTGCGTGCCGGTCTCGTCGGCGCCCGCCATCGCGGTGGCCAGGTGGTTCTTGACCCGGTTCTCGAAGTCGACGAGCCCGGCGTGGGCACGTTCGAGCACCGTCTGGACGGTACTGGCGGAGTTCGGCAGGCCGAAAACCTGCTGCGCCCCACGCTCGGCAAGCCGCCCAGGTCGGCCCCGCGCTCGCCGCAGGCGGTGGGGCGGTGGTCGAGGACCTGGCCCGAGTCGGCGACCACACTCCGCACCACATCGCCACAGCTCACGAGTTGTCCTAAACAGTCACCCCTGTGACGGCCTGGTCGTCCGGTCGGTTGGCTCCGGACCCGTCACGTACCGGAAGCTTCACATCCCGAAACACCGAGACGCGCGTCGGCATTCGTATGCAGTTGAATTCCGACGCAGTCGCGGGGCACTACGAACGCTAACCCGATATCGCCTTCGGGAAACGATCAACCCTTTGATGGGCGCGGCACAATAGTACTCGGCAGGCCGCAGTGAGATTTCCGGCGCTCTCTCCCCGTTCCGTGTGCATACTCCTGCGGTGCCGCTCTCACGACACTCGGCCGAGGTGGCGCGACGAATAGCTTATCCGCAGGGCGCACCAGGTTCCACGCACACAACTGGGAGTGGGTGTGCACCCGTGGCCAAGGAGGGAACGTTAATATGGCAGCGACGCGCGAGGAGCGGGACTATTTTTCCGCGAACTCGCCCGCGGCGGCTCCGGAGCCCAACCACACCACGGCGGGCGAATCCCGGGAGCCGTTTGGGGTGCGTACGGCCCGCTCGGACGGCCCCGGCTCCTCGGTGAGACTGGCGGCGCTCTTCGAACAGCACGCCGCGAGAAGCCGCGGCGTGAAGCTCGCCCGACAGGAGGTCGTCTACTCCGAAGGCCAATTCGACCAGGGTATATACTTCATCGAGTTCGGCCAGGTAAAGGCTGTTGCCTGCTCTCCCGGCGGTCGCAGCTGCCTGCTCTCGATACGCACCGCCGGCGAATTCGTTGGCGAGTTGGGGCTCCTCCATCCCTTTAGGTGCGAGACCGTGACCGCGATGAAGCCCACCAGGCTTCGATGTATCCCGCTCGACGAGTTCCGCGCCGCGCTAGCGGACGAGGACCTGCTCGACGAGTTCCTGCGCTACCTCCTCGGCCAGATCTCCGACCAGCAGGCGATGATCGTCAACATGGTCACAATGAACAGCGAGCAGCGTCTCGCCGCCACCATCCTGGAACTCGCCGCGAAGCTTGGCACTCAGCGCGGCGGCAGCACGTACATCAGCGATCGGATAACCCAGGAAGAACTCTCGTTGATAGTCGGCACCACCCGGTCCCGGGTGGGCCTGTTCCTGAAGCGCTTCAAGACCAGGGGTCTGATAGTCGCGGCGGGATCGTCCGTCGCGGTCAACGAGGAGATGCTGCGCCGCTACCTCTGGGACTCCATCCGCGCCCAGGGGGCCGGATAGCCCGTGCTGATCCCAATGCCGTGAAGCCAAGTTGATCTATCTGGGGTTGGGTGACGGTCCGCGCGGCGGCGTGGCCGGGTGACGGTGACCCGCGGCCCTGTTTGGATCAGCGGGGCGGTGTTGCGTTCGTAGGGGGCAGAGCATGCCAGCGGCCATGGTGACCTTCGGTCAGGTCGCGGCGGCGAGTTCCACGAATGCGGCTGCCAGCCGCAGCTGTGGGTCGGTGTCGGTGGCGAGTTCGTAGTGGCCGCGGCGGATGTTCTGGACCAGAGCATGCCCGGAACTGATCGGCTGGACCGAGCGGAGGCGTTTCAGCCCGCGCATCGGCCGCAGCCGCGCTTTCAACCGGCCGTGGTCGGCTTCGATCCGGTTGTTCTCCCGAGCGGCGTCGACGTGGCAGGCCTCGGGCAGCAGCCCGTCGAGGATCCGCGGGTAGACCGGGGCCTTGCCGGTCGTGGCCTCGGCTGGCCGGCGCCCCTGCGCCAGGGCCCGAACGAAGAAGCGCCGGGCAGCGAGCTGGTCGCGTCGGGTGCTGGCGAGGACGTCGATGACCTGGCCATGCTGGTCCACGGCCCGGTACAGATAGGTCCACCGGCCCGCGACCTTCACGTACGTCTCACCGACGAACCACCTGTCCCCGGGCCGGTGCCGACACGGACGAGCCGCCTCGACCAGCAAGGGCGTGAAGCGCCGCACCCACCGGTAGACCGTGACGTGATCAACGTCGAGGCCGTGTTCGGCGAGCGGCTCCTCGACATCCCGGTAGGACAGGGCGTATCGCAGGTGCCAGCGGACAGCGATGATGATCACCTCGGGTGGGGGCCGGAACCCCGCGAACTCCGATGTCGGGACCGGACAGGCACACCGTCGACCCATCACTCGATCATGGCCGATCGGCGGCCGCGGGACAGCGGACTCCGCCGATGCAACAGAGCTCGCCGAACTCCGGCGTGTCATACTTCTGGATCACGGCAAGCGCTTGCGGCGTGACCTGGTAGTTCCATTTCGGCGAGTTGATCGGCCGGTCTGGCTGGTCTGGGTTCTGCTGCACCAACAGGGCAGCGGCGAACTGGTGGAGAGTGAACCGCCGGATGGTCTCACGCGTGTTGGCGGCGTAGTTCCGGCCGTACTCGTCACGCATCCAGTCCATGATGGCGCGCGTGCCGAGCATCGGGTCGGCGGCAGTTGACCACGGCTCGTCTGGGCGGAGGCGAAGTAGAGCCAGGAGAGTGAGGGCGGATCGTTCGTTGGACCGCTCCGCATCCATGCCGAGAGCTTCGAGGACGCGGCTCGCCTCTTCGATCTTGTTGGTGCTCATGCGGCGGCCCCGGCTGGGCTCAACACCTGCGCCACGATCGCGTCGATATCGTCTTGCGGCGGGAGCGCCTCCGGCGCAAGGTGCCCCATGTGTCGGAGTGACCAGCTGTCGGGAAATCGCATGACCCGAAGGTCGGTGGCGTTGACCTGGGTGTGGCCGGAGAAGGTTCGGAAGAACTTGTCGACCAGCGAGGAGTTGAGCCACATCGAGAGGCCGAAGGCGAGGTCGCGGTCAAGCCCCCCGCCCTTGATGTGAAAGACGTTGACGTGATTCTCGAACGCGACAGGGCCCGGGACGCTCTCGGGGGACCATACGGCAGCCACGATGCGGCGCCGCTCCTCCTTGGATGAGAACCGCTTCACGACGCAGTACCAGCCCTCGGGAACGAGCATGCGCTCGTCCTTCTCAGTGATCGGCGCAAACCACTGGGCCTTGCGAATCTCCCGCGGCCACGAGATGAGACCGTCGCGCACGTTGCCTGGGTAAACGAGCGGTACGCCACGGTCGACGTGGGTGTGGTGGAGGCACTCAAGTGATCGGAAGTCGACCACCCTGCCGGTAGATGCGGTCACACCGAGCGATGCAAGGGTGTGTGGCAGCGACATCATCCGTTCGGCTATCGCAGTGTCCTCGTCGTTGGTGGCGATGCGGACGAACCTCTGAGGGTCGTCAGGATGCACGACGTCGGCATAGGCCACTTCTCGATGCTGCGCGTCATCCTCGTGACCATCACTGGCCGACAGGAGGACGGTCTCTCGATCACCGTTCTTGGTGCCGGATATGATCACGTTCTCCTGCAGCACGCCGGTGTCGGCGAAGACGGTTGACCGGGACGCGAACACGTGCACCCGGTCAAGCGCGATCTGGTTGAGTAGATATGAGCGGAAGGCCCCGAAGTAGGGCCCATTGGCGAACGACCGCGGCGTGATCGCGACCAGCTGTCCGCCGTCGCGGAGTGCTCGTGCCGCGAGCGCGAGGAAGGCGGCGTAGAGATTCGGGGCGTCCGCTCCGGCCTCCCGGACAGCTGTGCGGGCGGCCGAGGAGGCGGCCAGCTTCGCGTAGGGGGGGTTCTGAATCACCAGGTCGAACCCGGCAAGTCGCTCACCCGCATCAAGCCCGGTCGAGGCCGCGATGAAGTCGGCCTGAACCAGCTCGACCGTCACCCGCCCATCGCCTGCGATCTTGCACGCTTCGAGGGTGTTCGAGAGCTGGGGCACCACGCCCTCGTCGCACTCGACGGCGACCACGTGAACCGCCAGGTTCGGCCGCTCGGCCAGCACCCGAGCGACGAGCGCGGCAGACAGCATCCCCGACCCTGCGCCGGGATCTAGGATCTTGATGCTGTCTTCATCGGGAAGCCGAGGCATGCTCGCGATCTGTGACGCTGCCCGAGCTGGGGTGAAGAACTGACCAAGCGTCTCCTGTGTCTTGGGGTCGAGGACTCCCAAGGCCGACACCCGATTGCGTTCCGCAAGGTCGAGGAGACCGCTCTGCATGATGCTCATCCTGCCGTACGGGCTCTGTTGCATCGGCGGAGTCCGCTGTCCCGCGGCCGCCGATCGGTCATGATCGAGTGATGGGTCGACGGTGTGCCTGTCCACCGGTCCCGACATCGGAGTTCGCGGGGTTTCGGCCCCCACCCGAGATGATCATCCTCTGGAAGGACGACAAGCGCACCTTGGATCTCGCCGAAGCCGCGATCCTGCGGGAAGGCGCCCGCCGAATCCTGGCCGGGGTGCCGGTCGTCGATCTGCTGCACGAGTGGAACGACGCCGGTATCCGCGGGACCCGGGGGAAGAAGTGGACCAAGAGCAGCGTGCTGAAGGTCTACCGCAACCCCCGGATCTGCGGCCTACGCGGCCGGGGGGTCGAGGAACCGAACGTCAACGGCCATGTCGCGAAGTACATGCAGGTCGTCACCCGCAAGGAACGCACCCCGGACGGGCGGACGATCGAGGTTGCGGTGAAGGGCCAGTGGAAAGCGATCATCGGCGTGCGTCGGTGGGAACAGGTGATCGCCAAGATCGGGGACCGGACGTATGCCCAGCAGGGGCATAACTCCCGCCGCTACCTGCTCAGCGGCGTGGTGGCCTGTGGCCGGTGTGGCCGGTCGATGTTCGGGTCACCGCCGTACCGGGAACGCACGTACGCGATCTACCGGTGCCCCGCGCCGACGCAGGGAGGGTGTGGGAAGGTCTCCCGGCACGGCCCCCACACCGATGATCATATTCTCGCGGCGATGTTCCACAAGATTGAGATGGAGACCGCGAGCGCCGTGGTCGAGGTCTCCCCCTGGACGAGGGAAGCTGCTCTGGCCGAGGTGCAGGAGAGCATCACCGAGACCCGCGCCGCGTGGACGTCGGTGCCCCGGCGGATCTCCCCGAAGGACTACTTCCCGACCATGGAAGAGCTCCGGGAACAGGAAGAATTCCTTCTCAAGCAACGGAACGATCATCTGGTGGCGACCGCGACCGCGACCGCGACCGCGACCGCGACCGCGACCGCGACCG
>NZ_CDWWXA010000006.1:0-83658 GCF_977971845.1 Frankia sp. CeCAU1
GGCCAGGGGGAGGCCGGGAAAGGTCGGGGGTGACCTGGGAGGCCGAGAAAGGTCTGGGCAGGTGCGATCCTGGCCGACTCACGTCCGGTGCCGCCGCTGCTCGGTGAGTAACTCGTAGGACCGCACCTGCTCGGCGGGGGTGACCTGGCGGGGCCGGTTTTGCGCTTACGGCCACGACCCCGCCGGTGGCTACCGGCACCGAGCCTGCCCTACAGCCGACCCGGTGACTCCCATAAGCCTGCTAACTCCCGCTAGGTAGGGCCAGCGGAGTTAGCCGGCGAGGAGCTGGCGGGCCATGACGATGCGCTGGATCTGGTTGGTACCTTCGTAGATCTGGGTGATCTTGGCGTCCCGCATGAGCCGTTCGGCGGGGAAGTCCTGGGTGTAGCCGTAGCCGCCGAGTAGCTGTACGGCGTCGGTGGTCACCTGCATGGCGGTGTCCGACGCCAGACACTTGGCGGCGGCGCCGAAGAACGTGAGGTCGGCGTCCCCCCGCTCGGACTTGGCGGCGGCGACATACACCATCTGGCGCGCGGCCTCCAGCGCCATGGCCATGTCGGCAAGCATGAACTGGATCCCCTGGAAGTCCGCGATGCGCTTGCCGAACTGCTTGCGCTCCTTGACGTAGTTCAGGGCGAGGTCGAGTGCGCCCTGGGCGATGCCGATGGCTTGTGCACCGATGGTCACCCGAGTGTGGTCGAGAGTACGCAGCGCCAGCCGGAGGCCGTGACCGAGCTCGCCGATGAGACGATCCTCGGGAATGCGGCAGTCGTCGAAGAGCAGCTCGCGGGTCGGAGAGCCCTTGATGCCCAGCTTCTTCTCCGGGCTGCCGACGGAGAAGCCCGGGTCGGAGCTCTCCACGATGAAAGCGCTGATGTTGGCGCCGCGTCGGCCGTCGGGGTCGGTGACGGCGAGCACGGTGTAGTACTCGGAGATCCCCGCGTTGGTGATCCAGGACTTCTGCCCGGAGAGCACCCAGTGGTCGCCGTCGCGGACGGCGCGGGTCTTCATCGCAGCGGTGTCGGAGCCGGCCTCACGTTCGGAGAGGCCGTAGGAGAAGGCGGCCTCGCCGCGGGCCAGCGGTGGGAGGTATCGCTGTTTCAGGTCGTCGGTGCCGCCGAGGATGAGCGGGAGGCTGCCGAGCTTGTTCACGGCGGGGATCAGCGAGGAGGACGCGCAGACGCGGGCGACCTCCTCGATGACGATACAGGTGGCGAGCGCGTCGGCGCCGACGCCGTCGTATTCGACAGGGACGTGGGGCGCGTGGAAGTCGGAGGCCACCAGCGCGTCGTAGGCCTCCTGCGGGAACCGGCTGTGGGCGTCGACGTCGGCGGCGTACGGCGCGATCTTGTCGTAGGCCAGGGTGCGCACGGCGTCGCGCAACTCGAGGTGCTCGTCGCTGAGTCGGTACAGGTCGAAGTCGGTGGCGGTCATGGGTTCCTCGCTCACTAGGTCGCTTGCCAGGGCGCTCAGTTACTTCAGTTACCAGGGCGCTCAGTAGGTGCAGAAGAGTTACCAGGGCGCTCAGTAGGTGCAGAAGAGTTACCAGGGCGCTCAGTAGGTGTAGGGCGCTCAGTAGGTGTAGAAGCCGCGGCCGGTCTTGCGACCCAGCAGGCCGGCGTCGACCATGCGGGCCAGCAGCGGCGGCGGCGCATAGAGGGGTTCCTTGAACTCCTCGTACAGCGACTCGGCCACTGCCTTGGTGGTGTCCAGCCCGATCAGGTCAGCCAGCGCCAGCGGTCCTTGCGGGTGGGCGGCACCACGGACCAGTCCCTGGTCGATGTCCTCGGCCGTGGCGAACCCGGACTCCAGCATCCGGATCGCCGAGAGCACGAACGGGATCAGCAGGGCGTTGACCACGAAGCCCGCCCGGTCCTGGCAGTCGATGGCGTGCTTGCCCAGATCGTCCTGCACGAACGCCCGCGCCCGCTCGGTCGTCTCCGGGTCGGTCAGCAGGCTCGGCACCAGTTCGACCAGGGACAGCACCGGGACCGGGTTGAAGAAGTGGATACCCAGGACATGGGTGGGCCGTTCGGTGGCCACGGCGAGCTTCATGATCGGAATGGAGGAGGTGTTGGAGGCCAGCACCGCGTCCGGGTCCTTGACGACGTCGTCGAGTCGCTTGAACAGCGTGGACTTGGCGGTCTCGTCCTCGACGATCGCCTCCACCACGAGGCCGCGGTCGGCCAGGGCCTCGATGTCCTCGACGACCTGGATGCGTTCGAGTACTTCCGTGGCGCTGGCCACCTTGCCGCGGCTCTCCGCGCGGGACAGTGATGTCTCCAGGCGTTGCCGTCCAGCGGTCACGGCGGGCGTGGTCATCTCCACGACGACCACGTCCTTGCCGGCACGGGCGCAGACCTCGGCGATCCCGGCACCCATCAGGCCACAGCCGACGATACCGACCTTGTTGATGGCGTTCACCTGGCTCCTCCTCCACGGTGTTGGTACGCAGTATCATAGTTGTGGAACTACGTACCACCAAGTAATTTCGGTGCTGTGGAGCAGCAGCCGGCCCGCTTGGCCAAGGACAGGCTCGTCGCGGCGGCGTTCGAGCTCTTCGAGGAGCATGGCTTCGAGGGCACGACGGTCGACGACATCGCGCAACGCGCGGGCGTCGGTCGGACGACGTTCTTCCGGATCTACCGGTCCAAGGAGGACGTGATCTTTCCCGAGCACGACGTGCTGCTCGGCCACATCGAAGCCCGGCTTGCGACCGCCGCTCCAGAGACCCGCGGGCTCGCTCTCGCGGAGGCTGCCCGCATAGTGCTGCAGCACTACCTCGCCGAGGGCGGGCTCGCCCGCGCCCGCTACCGCCTGACCAGCACCGTCCCTGCACTGCGCGCCCGCGAGGTGGCCGGCATCCGGCAGTATCAGCGCCTGTTCGCCAGGTTCCTGCGTGACTGGATGGGCAACGCGCCCGACGGCGCCCTGCGTGCCGAGCTGGTGTCCGCGGCCATCGTCACCGCCCACAACCATGTGCTCCGACGCTGGCTCCGAGGCGAGACCACCTCCCCCGGCGAGGAGTTCAACCGTGCGATGGAGGTGGCGCTCGAGCATCTCGAAACACCTGCTGAAGCCGGGACAGCCGTTGTCGTATTCCGCACCTCCGCCGGCGTGGACGCCGTGGTCACCCGGCTGCGTCGGGCACTTGAAGAGGAACAGCGGCGCCCCTTGAGCTAGCGAGGGTGTCTGAAAGGGATGCCGGCGGACCTACTTCGCGGTACTGGTCACGGAAGGGGACGCCTCGGACCGCACCGGGGAACGGTGGCGATCGACCGAAGGGCAGGATGGGCACACGGTCCGGGGCGGACACCGCCCGCCCGGCTGCTCTGCTCGTTGCCCCGCTCGGTCCGTTACCCTGCTACCCCATCCGAAGCTGGAGATCGTCTTGTCCCACCCCGAGGAAGCGGTGATTCTCATCGTCCCGGCGTCCCGGCGGCTACCATGACCGGACGCGAACCCTTCCGCGGCGCGGTCCTCGATGCGGTGCTGGAACGGATCACCTATGCCAACGAGGAGACCGGCTACACGGTCGCGCGGGTTGACACCGGGCGTGGCGGTGACCTGGTGACCGTCGTCGGGGCGTTGCTCGGCGCGCAGCCGGGGGAGTCGCTACGGATGCGGGGGCGATGGGGTTCGCATCCGCAGTACGGCCGCCAGTTCCAGGTCGAGGATTACACGACCGTGCTGCCGGCGACCGTCCAGGGCGTGCAGCGCTATCTCGGCTCGGGCCTCATCAAGGGCATCGGTCCGCGCCTGGCCGAACGCATCGTCGAGCATTTCGGGGTCGCGGCGCTGGACGTCATCGAAAAGGAGCCGGAACGACTCATCGAGGTGCCGAAGCTCGGCCCGAAGCGTACCAGGGCGATCGCCGAGGCGTGGGAGGAACAGAAGGCCATCAAGGAGGTGATGGTCTTTCTTCAGGGGGTGGGTGTGTCCACCTCGCTGGCGGTGCGGATCTACAAACAGTACGGGGACGCGTCGATCGGTGTGGTGCGCAATGAGCCCTACCGGCTGGCCACGGACGTCTGGGGCATCGGGTTCCGCACCGCGGACACCATCGCGAAGGCGGTGGGGATTCCGCATGACAGCCCGCAGCGGATCAAGGCTGGCCTGCTGTTCACGCTGTCCGAGGCCACCGACGGCGGTGGCCACTGCTTTCTGCCCGAGCCCCGGCTCATCAGCGACGCCGTGCAGATTCTCCAGGTCGACACCGGTGACGTCATCGAGTGCCTGGGGGAGCTGGTTGCCGAGGACGGGGTCGTCCGGGAGGAGGTTCCAAGCGAGGATCCGGCGACGCCGACGGCCGCGATCTACCTGGTGCCGTTCCACCGGGCCGAGATCTCCGTTGCCGGCCAGTTGCGCCGCCTGCTGAATACCGGCGCGGACCGGTTGGCCGCCTTCGCCTTGGTGGACTGGGACCGGGCGTTGGGCTGGCTGCGGGAGCGGACCGGGGTCGAGCTCGCGCCGGCCCAGCGCGATGCGGTGCAGCTTGCCCTGACGTCCAGGGTCGCCGTGCTGACGGGCGGACCGGGCTGCGGCAAGAGTTTCACCGTCCGCTCCATCGTGACGCTCGCGTTGGCCCGGCAGGCGAAGGTGATCCTCGCCGCGCCGACCGGCCGGGCCGCGAAGCGGCTGACCGAGCTGACCGGGCACGAGGCATCGACGGTGCACCGGCTGCTGGAGCTGCGGCCGGGCGGTGACGCCGCCTTCGACCGGGACCGCCCGCTCGACGCCGACCTGATCGTCGTCGACGAGGCGTCGATGGTCGACCTGCTACTGGCGAACAAGCTTGCCAAGGCGGTTCCGCCCGGCGCGCATCTGCTGCTGGTCGGCGACGTCGACCAGCTGCCGTCGGTCGGTGCCGGCCAGGTGCTACGCGACCTGCTCGCCGAGGGGACGCCGATCCCGCATGTCCGGCTCACCCAGGTCTTCCGAGCGGCGACCGAGTCCGGGGTGGTGACCAACGCGCACCGCATCAACCGTGGTGACTATCCGCTGGTCCGGGGATTGCCCGACTTCTTCTTGTTCGCCGCGGAGGAGGCGGAGGAGGCGGCGAAAATCACCGCGGAGGTGGTCGCCCGGCGGATTCCGGCGAAGTTCGGGCTCGATCCGCGCCGGGACGTGCAGGTGCTGACCCCGATGCACCGCGGCCCGGCGGGGGCCGGCGCGCTGAACACCCTGCTGCAGGAGGCCCTGACGCCGTCCCGCCCGAACGTGGCCGAGCGGCGCTTTGGTAGCCGGACGTTCCGGGTCGGCGACAAGGTTACGCAGGTGCGCAACAACTACGACAAGGGCGCGAGTGGGGTCTTCAACGGCACTCTCGGCGTGGTCACCGCGCTGGATGTGGAGAACCAGACGCTCACTATCCGGACCGACGAGGACGAGGACATCGACTACGACTTCGGGGAACTCGACGAGCTGACCCACGCCTACGCGGTGACGATCCACCGCTCCCAGGGCAGTGAGTACCCCGCGGTCGTCATCCCGCTCACCACCAGCGCCTGGATGATGCTGCAACGCAATCTGCTCTACACGGCCGTCACCCGGGCGAAGAAGCTGGTCGTGCTGGTGGGATCCCGCCGGGCGATCGGCCAGGCGGTGCGGGCCGCCGGTCACGGCCAGCGGCACACCGCGCTCGACCACCGGCTGCGTAGCGGGTGACTGGTGAACACCACCTACCACCGGCTCGTAACGGTAACGGCGACACGGTCAGCTCGACGCCGCCACGCCCAGGCTCACGCTGGTTGCCGCGGCTATGACCGCTGCCTCCGCTTCCGCGATGACCTTCTTGACGATCGGGGCGACCGGCGTCAGGTCGGTCGCCGTCCGGATCCGCTCCTTCGCGTGCCCGCGGGACGCGCGCTCGGGTGCCACCACATCGAGTAGACAGGCCGGGCCCGCGAGCGCGAGCAGGAGAAGTTCCTCGGCGAGCAGCATCGTCGTCTCCTCATTCGTCGGCGTTCGTGCCCCGGACCCCTACCTGGTCCGGGGACGGGGGCGCCCGGTCGGCAGGCTGGCAATCCCCGGTCGCGAAGCCGACGCCCACAACGGCGTATATCGGCCTCCGACCGCTATGAACCATGTCACATCTACCGCTGACGTTAGATGGAGGCGCTACCTTCGTGCGGTGACGCCTTCCGACACCGCCGCCGGCACTCTGTCGCTTGAGGCCGACGAGGTCCTGGCCCGGCCCGGTCCGGACAACTACAAGTGGATCGCGCTGTCGAACGCGACCATTGGCATCCTGATGGTGACGATCAACAGTTCGATTCTTCTCATCGCCCTTCCGGACATCTTCCGGGGAATCGAGATAGACCCGCTCGCACCGGAGAACACCGCGTACTTCCTCTGGATCCTGATGGGATTCCTGCTGGTCACCTCGGTGCTCGTGGTGAGTCTGGGGCGGGTCGGCGACATGTTCGGCCGGGTGCGGATGTACAACCTCGGCTTCGCGATCTTCACGCTGTTCTCGATCCTGCTCGCCGTCACCTGGATGCATGGCACGGTAGCCGCCTGGTGGATCATCATCATGCGGGTGCTGCAGGGCGTGGGCGGTGCCTTCCTCTTCGCCAACTCCAGCGCGATCATCACTGACGCCTTCCCGGAGGACGAACGCGGGCTCGCCCTGGGGGTCAACGGCGTCGCGGCGATCGTCGGATCATTTCTGGGGCTGTTGATCGGCGGTCTGCTGGCGCCGGTCGAATGGCATCTGGTCTTTCTCGTCTCGGTGCCGTTCGGCATCTTCGGGACGGTCTGGGCCTACCTGAAGCTGCGCGACAACGGGGCGCGCACCCAGGCCCGGATCGACTGGGCCGGCAACATCACGTTCGCGGTCGGCCTCATCGCGATCCTGACCGGCATCGTCTACGGGCTGCAGCCCTATGGCGGTCACACGATGGGCTGGACCAAGCCGTTCGTGCTGAGCTGCCTGTTCGGTGGTCTCGCGGTGCTGATCGGCTTCGTCGTCATCGAGCTGCGCTCCGCCGACCCGATGTTCCGTCTGGACCTGTTCCGGAGCCGGACCTTCACCATGGGCAGCATCGCGGCTCTGCTCGGCGCGCTCGCCCGTGGTGGCCTGCAGTTCATGTTGATCATCTGGCTGCAGGGGATCTGGTTGCCGCTGCATGGCTACAGCTTCGAGAAGACCCCGCTGTGGGCCGGCATCTACCTGATTCCGGTGACCGTCGGATTCCTGGTGGCGGGGCCGCTGGCCGGCCGGTTCGCGGACCGCTACGGTGCGCGTCCGTTCGCCACCCTGGGACTGGTGATCACGGCGGTGGCGTTCCTGCTGTTCGACGCCATTCCCATCGACTTCGACTATCCGTGGTTCGCGCTGATCCTGTTGCTGATGGGCCTGTCCATGGGCCTGTTCGCGGGGCCGAACACCAGCAGCGTGATGAACACCCTGCCGCCCAACCAGCGCGGTGCCGGTGCCGGCATGCTCAACACGTTCCAGAACTCGGCCAGCGTGCTGTCCATCGGTGTTTTCTTCACCATCATCGCGCTCGGGCTGGCCGCCAGCCTTCCGGACGCCATGTACTCCGGACTTGTCGGGCAGGGCGTCTCCCCGGCGAAGGCGCACGAGCTGGCGAACCTGCCGCCGATCGGCAGCCTGTTCGCCGCGTTCCTCGGGTACAACCCCACCGAGCGACTGCTCGGCCCGGACACCCTGTCGCAGCTCGACCCGGCGAAGGCCGACTTCCTCACCGGGCACACCTTCTTCCCGAACCTCATCTCCGGGCCGTTCGGTGACGGTCTGCGCCTCGCCTTCGCCTTCGCTGCCGTCGCCTGCCTGGTCGCCGCGGGCTTCTCCTGGCTGCGCGGGAAGCAGCGGCCGCACGTGCGCCGTCCGCTGCTTGAAGAGACGGCCGAGGGGCTGGCCGGCGCGGGCGACATCGCGGCGATGGAGGACGGCGCCGGGAGCGCTCTTCCGAGCAGCCCCCTGGCCGCCGAGCGATAGGACGCGGGCTGGGCCGAGCGTGAGAAAGGCCCTGACGTCGATGATCAGAGCCGCCGATGGCGCCGTGCGGGCCGATGGCGCCGTGCGGGCCGATGGCGCCGTGCGGAACAATTGCCTGGTGCGGGACGGCGACGCGGCCAAGAGCCCGGTCAAGAGTGCAGCCAAGAGCGCGGTCAAGGATGCGGCTCGTGGCCTGCGCGGGATCGGTCAGGCCGCGCAGGAACTGGGCGTCTCGGTGCGGGCCCTGCGGTATTACCAGGAGGTGGGGCTGCTCACCCCGTCCGGGCGCACCCTGGGCGGGAACCGGCTGTACGCGGATTCCGACCTCGTCCGGGTGCGGCGCATCCGCGAGCTGCAGACGCTGCTCGGCTTCAACCTGGACGAGATCCGCACGATCCTCGCCTACGAGGATCGTCTCGCCCAGGTCCGGCAGGAGTACCATGCGGCGTCCGACGACGCGGACCGCATCCGGCTGCTGACCGAGGGCACGTCGGCATACCGGAGGCTCCGCGTCGAGATCGACGAGAAAATCAGCCGGCTGGTGGCCTTCCGTGACGAGATCGACGAACGGATCGAGCGGGCGGACCGGCTGGCCAGGGGGGTCGCCGACAGCTCCCAGTGATCATCCGATCGTCGGGTTGGGCCGGCGTGCCGGGTCGGTCCGGGAACCTCGACCGCGAGGAGCGCCACATCGTCGTTCAGCGTCGATCGCGTCCAGTCCCGGACCCGGTCGGCGAGATCGGTCAGCGCCTCGTCGAGTGACGTGTGGGCGAACGCGGCCTCGGCCGCGGGCAGCAGGGGGAAGAAGGCGCCGGTCGTGAGGGCGCGTGCCTCGGTGATGCCGTCGGTGTAGAACAGCAGGCGATCCCCCGCCCGCAGCACGGCGTCCGTCACGTTGCTCCCGTCCGTGATCAGCCCGAGCGGTGGCAGCCTGGACGAGACAGTGAGCAGATCCGCCTGCCCGGCACGAACGAGAACGGGATCGGGATGTCCCGCGTTCGCCAGCGTCAGACGGCTGCCGTCGACCTGCCCGACGACCGCGGTGACGAAGTCGTCCAGGCCGCTGGCATCGGCGACCTCCGCGTCGAGGTTCGCCAGCAGATCGCGCAGGTCGCCCGTGCGTCGACTCATCAGCCGGAAGCAGCTGAGCACCCGGCTCGCGATCCGCACGGCGTCGAGCCCCTTGCCCCGTACGTCACCAATGAGCAGGCGGGTTCCCCACGGGCTGTCGACGACCTCGTACAGATCCCCACCGATCATGGCCTCCACGGTGGCACTCTCGTAGCGGACGGCGAACCGCAGCCCGCCGGACGACGACGGGACGGGACTGAGGATCGTCTGCTGCGCCACCTCGGCCACCCGAGTGACGTTCTGCAGCTTCGTCTCGCGTCGGATGTTGTACCGGCTGACCAGGACGGCCATCACTCCGCCGGCCGTGACCCCGACCAGCCGGACCACCTGGGCCGTCGGGCCACCGCCGCTCCGGCCGAACAGGTCATCGTGCAGACCCAGCAGGATGCCCGCCAGGACCGCCGCCACCCCGTAGCCTGCGGTCAGCCGGGGTCCGGCGAACGTGGCCGCGAGCATGGGGCTCAGAATCGCGAGTCCGATCACGTTCCATTTCTGGTTGCTCAGTTGCAGTCCGACCACCAGGGCGAGTATGAGCATCGGGGCGATTGGGGCGAACCAGCGCAGCACCCTCAGCACCCCCGGGAGATCCGCCCGGGGATCTCGCCTTGGCCGGGCCGCATGGGTGTCTGTCTACCCGCGAGCGGTCCGGACCGAACCCGCCGGAGCCTGCTTCCAGGGGTCCTCACCAGCCAGCATGGACGCGCTGACCCGGTGGCGGACCCGGCCGCCGAGACCTCGATCGCGCGCCTCGCCGAGCAGCTCGCGGCGCTGTGAACCCGTTCAGCGGGGTGCCATCCGGATGGCACCGTCGAGGCGGATGGTCTCGCCGTTGAGCATGGGGTTCGCGATGATCTGGGTCGCGAGCAGGCCGTACTCGTCGGGGGAGCCCAGGCGCGAGGGGTGCGGGACCTGCTGGCCGAGAGAGACGCGAGCCGGCTCCGGCAGCGAGGCGAGCAGCGGGGTGTCGAACAGGCCGGGGGCGATGGTCACCACGCGGATCTTCAGACCGGCGAGGTCGCGGGCGATCGGCAGCGTCATGCCGACGATGCCGCCCTTGGACGCCGAGTAGGCGGCCTGCCCGATCTGGCCCTCGAACGCCGCCACGGACGCGGTGTTGATGATGACGCCACGCTCACCGTCGATCTCCTCGGTCCTGCTGATCCGCTCGGCCGCGAGTCGGATGACGTTGAACGAGCCGATCAGGTTGACCTTGACGACCCGCTCGAAGATGGCCAGTGGGAACGGCCCTTCCTTGCTCAGCGTCTTGGCGGCGTTGCTGATGCCGGCGCAGTTGACGGCGATGCGCAGCGGGCCCAGCTCGGCCGCTACGTCCAGGGCTGCCGTCACGTCCTGCTCGGAGGTGACGTCGCCGGGGCTGAATCGCACCGAACTGCCGAACTTCTCCGCGACCGCCGCGCCGTTCGAGGACGGGAGGTCGAGGAGGACCACGCTGGCACCAGCGTCGATGAGCCGGGTGGCGGTGGCAAGGCCGAGGCCGGAAGCCCCGCCGGTCACCACGGCGACTGAATCCGTGATCTGCACGTGAGTTCCTCTCCGGGAGGGACATCGGCCGGAGGCGCGGCCTTGGCTGTGCGGGGTGGAGCTGGGGGAACGAGCCGGCCGTCCCCCGACCGGCGACCAGGGGAGGCGGCCATCCGTGCACACCCCCGAAGACGTGCACACCCCGGAAGAGTAGTGCAAGCCGCGCGGGCGGACAGCGCTCCCGTGGGCCGCCAGCTCCGCGCTGCCCACCGGTTGGCGCGGATTGGGACCGGGCCGGTGGGACCAGGAGGATCAGTAGGTGCAGGTGGGCGGGCCCGGCGAGGGCGCTCCCGGCGGCGCCGGTCCGGCGGCGGGTCCGGCCGCCGCCGGTGCGGGCGCAGGCGCGGTCCTACCGGCCGTCACGCTCGGCGTCACCACCGCGGTGAAGCCGGAGCCCAGGACGAGCTGGACACCGGTGATGCTCGCATCGGCGAGCAGGACCGAGCCGGGCACCGCCGCGGCGACGGTGTTCGCCTCGGCCTCCTGCCCGGGGGCGTAGACCACCCGGGAGGTCTCGTGGGTGAGGACCGAGGCGTTGCCGGCGTTGCGGGCGTGGAAGCCCTTGACAGTCAGCTGCTCGGTGACCTTGGAGGCGAGTCCGGCCCGCGACGAGCCGTTGTAGACGGCGACCCGGACCTGGGAGGGCGCGGCGGCGGCGCCGGGAGCGAGCGCCGGACCGGTCCCCCCGCTCCCGGCGTCGATGGTAGAACTCGCGCCCTCGGCCTTGCCACCCATCGGCGCGACGATGCGCTGCAGGTCGTCCGGCCGGTAGAACTGCACGGAGGCCGGGACTCCGTGCAGGCGGATGTTGCCGTTGTCGTCGATCGCCCCCTCGGCGCGGGTCGGCGCGTGGACGGGCACGGTCTGCATCTGGAGGCCCCCGGTGGCCAGCCCGCGGACTCGGGTGCCGAGGCTGCGCAGGTCGGCGATGCTGGTGCGGTTGTCGAGGGTGAGCGCGCTCGCTGCCGCCGATACCAGCTTCTGGGCCTTGATCGGGTTCGTCAGGGTGTCGTCTGCCATGATCTTGTGGAACATCGAGCCGATGAACTGCTGCTGCCGGCGGATGCGGTCGAAGTCGCCGTCCGGCAGGCCGTGGCGTTGGCGAACGAAGGCCAGGGCCTGGTCGCCGCCGAGCTGGATCGTCCCGGGCCCACCGACGAATCCGCTCATCGGGTCGTTGGTGTTCGTGCTCATCCGCCACCGCCCGCGGTCGTCCTGGTAGCGGCTCGGTTTCGCGTCCGACGGCTTGATGCAGACCTGGACACCGCCGATGGCATCGGTGATCTCCTTGAAACCCTCCAGGTCCATCGAGATGTAGTGGTCGACCTGCAGGCCGGTCAGGCTCTGCACCGTCTGCACCAACAGCGACGGGCCGCCTACGGAGATCGCGGCGTTGAACTTGTCGTGCCAGGCCTTGTGACGTTTGCCGGCCCCATCGGTGTACTCGGGGATCAGCACATACATGTCGCGGGGGAAGGAGACCATGGTGGTGCTCCCATCCTTCGTCAGGTGCGCGAGGATCGTCGTGTCGGAGCGCTGGCCCGGCGCGTCTCCGTACTTACCGTTGGTACCGGCGCGGCTGTCGGTTCCGACCAGCAGGTAGTTCGCGGTCCCCACCCCGCCGGAGTCGCCGCCCGAACCGAGGCCGAGGTCGACCCGGTTGACCTTGCCGTCGACATAGAAGTACGCGGCCCAGCCCCCCACCGTGGCCACGAACACGAGGCAGGACACGCAGGCCAGGAAGACCCGCAACCCGCGACGCCTAGCCGACCGTCCGCCGCGTGCCGACCCGGATCCCGACCGGCCGGACCCCGATCCCCGCGGGTCGAGCCGGGGCGGAAGCACCCGCGCGTGGTCGGCGGCGTCGTTCTGCGGGTGCGGTGCGGTCACTTCCCGCCTCTCCTTGAGCGGTCCGGCGAGCAGGGTCCGGCATGGCACGGAAAGTAACACGAATGGTTTCATGCTCCCTTATGAGGGGTTCAGCCGAGTTTGGCCATATCCGGGTGAGCGGCGGCGGCTCCACCGGCTTCACCGGCGGCGGACGACGATCACATAGTCCGGTCGGGTCCCGCCATCGCCGCCTGGATGTTTTCGGCGGCCGCGTCGAACAGGCGGTGTGCCAGCTCCGACAACGCGCGCGCGGCGGCCACCTCGTCCCCGATCTCGGGAACGTCGGACTCCCCGGGGTGCAGCCGGGCCTGTCCCGTCCCGTGTAGATCGTCGCGGGCGCTGCCGTGCAGGGCCGCATCCGCCTGGGTACGGCCGTGCTGCTCCGTCAGGGAGATCTGCACGGTCCAGGTTCTCGTGGTGGTCATCTCGGCCTCCGTCCGACGAGTTCTCCTCGGATGAGTTCTTCCTGGTTGTCACGTGCCCGCGTGGTCCCCGGTGACACGGGGGGGTGACACGGTGCCCGGCCCGGGCACCGCCCGGCCCGGGCACCCACAGGTGGCGCACGGCCCGTTCCTCGGCGCTCTTGATGTTGGGCATCCTCCGCCTTCCGGTATTGCCGGGATTCACCGTCCCGGCAACGGGAAGGCGCGGGGCGCCGCGCCGGTTGGTCCAGGAGAAACCGGCCCCCGGGAGGGACTGGTCCGAACGCGAGGACGGGAGGCGAGTGGATGACGACCGAGGCACGAGGGCGGATTCGACTCGAACAGGGCCGCAAGCGGGTGCGGACGTATCTGGGCGGCCAGCTGGTCGCGGATCCGTCGGCCGGCGGGATCCGCGGACGGGTCAGCTAGTCGGCACCGACCAGCGCAGCTGGGTGCCGCCGTCGGGGCCCGGGCCGAGTTCGAAGGTCCCGCCGAGATCCCGCGCCCGGGCCCGCATGTTCGCCAGCCCGCTGCGGCGGGTGGTAGGGCCGATGCCGACCCCGTCGTCCACCACGTCGACGGTGACGGCGCCGCTCGCGGCGGTCACGGTCACCTCGACACTGCTCGCCTTGGCATGCCGGGCGGCGTTGGACAGCGCCTCGCGCACGACCGCGATCAGATGGTCGCCGACGGTAGAGCCGATCATCGTGTCCACCGGTCCGTCCAGCCGGACCCGCGGGGTGAAGCCGAACGCGCCGGTCATGTCGTCGATGACGCCCAGGATCTGCGCCCGCAGGCCGCTGCCCGTCGCCGGTGCCGCCCGGCCCCGCAGCTCGAAGATGGTGTGGCGGATCTCCCGTACCGTCTCGTCGAGATCCTCCACGTAGGTGTTCATCCGTTCCGCCCGGGTGGGCCGCTCCTCGCTGGCCGCGAGGCCCTGCAGGCCCATCGCCACCGCGAACAGGCGTTGCATCACGTGGTCGTGCAGGTCGCGGGCGATCCGGTCGCGGTCCTCCAGCAGGGACAGCCGGCCGCGTGCGGCCCGGGAGCGGGCGAGTTCCAGCGCGAGCGCGACGTGCGCGGCGAACGCGGCCGCCAACTCCAGGTCCGCGTCTGTGAACAGGTCACCGCCCCGGCGCCGGGCGAGGATCAGCGCCCCGGACGTGACATGTGACGTGATCAGCGGAACGATCATCGTTGGCCCGATGTCGAGGTCGTGGACCTCGGATTCGGCCAGTTCGCGGACGTCGGCGACGACCAGCGGCGCATGGTCGCATACCGCGCGGCCGGCCAGCGAGCTCTCTATCGGTACCCGTCGGCCCCGCAGCAGGTCCGCGTCCTGCCCGGCGGCGACGTCGAAGGACAGCTCGGTCGCCGTCTCCGACCCGAGGGCCAGCGCCGTCGTGTCCGCGCGGGCGACGTCGCGGGCCCGCTGGACGATCAGCTCCAGCGGGTCGTCGCCGTCGGCGAGCAGATGCCGGGTGATGTCGGCGGATGCCTGCGACCACTGCTGGCGATGCTGGGCCTCCCCGAACAGCCGGGCGTTGTCGATCGCCACACCGGCGTTCGCGGCCAGCGCGAGCGCCAGCTCCTCGTCCTCCGCGGTGAACACCCGACCGCCGCGTTTCTCGGTGAGGTAAAGATTGCCGAAGACCTCGTTGCGGACCCGGATCGGCACCCCGAGGAAGGCCCGCATCGGTGGATGGCCCGGGGGGAAACCGACCGCCTGGAGGTGGTCGGCGATGTCGTCGAGGCGCACCGGCCGCGGTTCCGCGATGAGCAGGCCCAGCACGCCGTCTCCCCGGGGCAGCCGCCCTATCGTCTCGACGAGTCCCGGGTCCATCCCGACGTGCACGAACTGTTCGAGCCGGCCGTCGCGGGAGATTACCCCGAGCGCGCCGTAGCGGGCGTCGACCAGCTCGCACGCGGACTCGACGATGCGCCGTAGCACCACGTCGAGACTGAGGTCGGCGGTGACCATCCGGTTGGCCCGCAGCAGGCCGTGCAGCCGGCTTTGAGTGGCCAGAACGTCCTGGGCCCGGTCCACCAGCTGGGCGAGAAGCTCGTCGAGCTCGAGCCGAGCGACCGCAGGAAAGATCAGCTCTCCCGGCGGTCCCGGAGACGGCGCGGTGCCGGCCAGATCGGAGGTCCCTTCGTCCGCGGAGGCGAGGTCCCGTTCGGACTCCATGTTCTCAAGACGATAACCGACCGGGCCTGGGCCGGCATGATCCGCGGGATGAGGCGATGACCATTCTTCGCTGGCCGCGCACCGGTACGCCACCATGCGGGTATGGATATTGTCAGCGAGGCGGAGTTCGGTCGCCGCATCGAGACCCATCTCGCCGCGGGCTCCGGTGTGGGCGGTGGAGCCGGTACTCGTGGAGCCGGTACTCGTGGAGCCGGTCCTCGTGGAGCCGGTCCTGGGGTAGCCGGTCCTGGCCGATGGCGGTCGGCCACGCCGCGGGTCGTGGCGGCGGGGAACTTCGCCACCCCGCTCGTCGCGTTGCGTGCGATCGACGCGGTGGTGAGTGAATACCGCCTCTTTATGATCAACGCTCAGGGTGGCGTGCCGGAACGCGGCGGCGTGACGCCGGAGACCGCGTTCGTCGGCCCGGCGATGCGCAACGTGCCCGGCCTCGACTACCTGCCCAACCGGCTCAGCCTCGTGCCCCGCCTGCTCGCGACCACTCACCGGCCCGACGTCGTCGTGTTGCACACCAGCGTGCCCGACGGGGGGAAGGTCTCGCTTGGCACCGAAGTCAACATCCTGCCGGCCGCGGTCGAGGCGGCCCGCGCGCACGGGGGACTGGTGGTCGCCCAGCTCAACCCGGCGATGCCCTACACCTTCGGCGACGGTGAACTGAGCATCGATGATGTCGACCTCGCCGTGGAGGTGGAGCAGCCGCTCGCCAGCCCCGCGGTCACGCCCGTCGACGACGTCCGCGGGCAGATCGGCGAGCGGGTCGCCGCGCTCGTCGAGGACGGGGCGACCCTGCAGCTCGGCATCGGCGGTGTCCCGAACGCCACGCTGTCGGCCCTCGTCGACCGGCGGGATCTGCGCGTGTGGACCGAGACCTTCTCCGATGGCATGCTCGCGCTCGAAGCCTCCGGCGCGCTGGCCGCCGGGACACCGCTGCGGACCTCGTTCCTGTTCGGGTCGGCCGATCTCTACTCGTGGGCGCACCGCAATCCGCGGCTGCTGCTGGTGCGCACCGAAATCGTGAACGACCCGGGGGTCATCGCCCGGCAGCCGCGGATGACCTCGATCAACACCGCGCTGCAGGTGGACCTGTATGCGCAGGCGAACGCGTCCTGGATCCGCAACCGCATCTACTCCGGCTTCGGTGGGCAGTCCGACTTCGTCGTCGGCGCGCTGCACGCGGCCGACGGCAAGGCGATCATCGCCCTGCCGAGCCGGCATGCCCGGTCGGGGGATTCCTGTGTGCTGCCGCGGCTCACCAGCCCGGTCACCAGTTTCCAGCACAGCTACGTCGTGTCCGAGAACGGGACCGCGGCCGTGTGGGGGCGCGGCCAGCACGAACAGACCGCCCGACTCATCGACCAGGTCGCCCACTCCGACGCCCGAGCCGGCCTGACGGAGGCGGCCGGGTCGCTGGGACTGCTCGCCGGCCGCGCATCGTCAACCGTCTGATCCGATGATCGTCTGATTCGGTAAGCTGACCAGAAAGCCGAGGAACGCACGACAAGTCACCGGGTGGTCCGCCGCCAGGAGCGGATTTGCGTCAAAAAGCGCGAGAGTGCCCCGGGCATTAAAGACGCGAACACGGCATCCATGGCGGCCATGGCTGCCGCCGTCAAACAGCATGGCTGGAATAAGCCGCCCCCAACGGTCAGTTCTGTCGTTCCTGCGTCGAGAATCGGCCGAGCCCGGCCCCAAGACGCGACACGCAAGTTTTTCAATCGCCGGTGACGCCCAGGCCGACCGCTAGCCTCGCCATGACGGAAAGGAAAGGATAGGTCCACCGTCCGCGGGCAACGGGGTCGTTCATCTTCGGGAGAAAAATGTGGGACAGACACGCGACGGGACTATCTCGTTGGCTACGGGCGCGAATACTCTCACGTCGGCGCCTGACACCGACTCGACCGAATCTCCCGACATCGGCGACGCAGGACGGGTTCTGATCGTAGTTCAGAACCTGCCGATTCTGATCGACCATCGGACGTGGCAGGAATGCCAGGCGCTTCGCGACCAGGGCTACCAGGTTGCCGTAATATGCCCACGGGGCCCGGGGCAGCGGCGTCACCAGATCGTTGACGGCGTCAGCATCTGGACGTATCGGGGCGCACCCCGGACCCAGGGTGTGCTCAGTTACGTCTTCGAGTTCGGCTACTGCTGGGCGCGAACCGCTGTCCTGTCCGTCGCCGTGGCCCGCCGGCACGGATTCGACGTGATCCAGGCATGTAACCCGCCGGACACGTACTGGGCGCTTGCGCTGTTCTACAAGCCATTCGGCAAGAAGTTCGTCTTCGACCATCATGATCTTTGTCCGGAACTCTATCGCTCACGGTTCGGTAAGGACGGTGGGCTGTTGCTCCGCGCGTTGCTGCTGCTTGAACGGATGAATCAGCGGGTCGCCGACCACGTGATCGTGACCAACGAATCTTACCGGCGGCTGGCCCTGACCAGGGGGCGGCTGCCGTCGGAACGGGTGACCGTCGTCCGAAACGGACCGGACCCCGAACTGATGAAGCCCGCCGCGGAGCGTCCCGAATTGCGGCGCGGCCGGCAGCACCTTGCCTGTTATCTGGGAATAATGGGCCCGCAGGACGGTGTCGACCGACTCCTCGATGCCATACATCACTATGTCCATGTTCTCGGGCGCACCGACTGCGCCTTCGCCCTGCTGGGATTTGGTGACTGTCTGGACGATCTGCGGAAACAGTCGAGCCGGCTCGGTCTCGACGACTGGGTCGAGTTCACCGGGCGGGCCGACGACCAGATGATCCGGGACTACCTGTCCACCGCCACGGTCGGATTGTCGCCGGACCCGCGGAGCCCGCTGAACGAGGTGTCCACCATGTCCAAGACGCTCGAATACATGGCCTATGCACTGCCGGTGGTGGCCTATGACCTGACCGAGACCCGGGTGAGCGCCGAGGACGCCGCCGTCTACGTACCCTCCGACACGGTGGCGGACTTCGCCCGGACCCTCGCCGAACTGCTGACGGACCCGGACCGACGCCGGACCCTTGGCGCCCGGGGTCGGGAGCGCATTGTGAACGAACTGTCCTGGCGGTATTCGGAGCCCCGCTACGTCGGGGTCCACGACCGGCTACGTGGTCGCCGGGCCGGCCACCCCAGTATCCCGGTCCCTCGTCAGGGCGGCTTGACCCGAGTGAGCGGCTCGGCAGCGCCGGTTCACGCGACCGGCTCCCGGGAACGAGCGGAACGATGAAGGTCGGTATTCTTGCCGGCGGTCTGGGCAGCCGGTTGGCGGAGGAGACGGTCATCAAACCCAAACCGATGATCGAGATCGGCAACCGGCCGATCATCTGGCACATCATGAAGTACTACGCTCACTTCCAGTTCACCGATTTTACGATCGCCCTGGGGTATAAAGGCGAATACATCAAACGCTGGCTGGTGGACTACGCGGCGCTGACCAGTGATCTCACGGTGTCGCTTCGGCAGGGCGATGTGGAGCGGCACGGGGGTACCTCGGAGGATTGGCGGGTAAATCTGGTCGACACCGGTCAGAACACCGCCACCGGCGGTCGTATCAGGCGACTCGCGCCCTGGCTCGGCGACGCGGGGACGTTCATGTTGACCTGGGGGGACGGCGTAGCGGACATCGATCTCAACGCGTTGCTCGACTTCCACCGCTCGCATGGCAGGATCGCCACACTGACCGCCGTGCGGCCACCCGCCCGGTTCGGTCATCTCGAGCTGGCCGGGGACCAGATCGTGGAGTTCTCGGAGAAACCACAGGCCGGCGAGGGATGGATCAACGGTGCCTTCTTTGCCCTGGAACCGCAGGTCTTCGACTACATTGCCGGCGACGACACCCAGTTCGAGAAGGAGCCCCTTGAGAGGCTCGCCAAGGACGGTCAGCTCATGGCGTATCGGCATGGCGGCTTCTGGCAGTGCATGGACACGGTACGCGACCGCAAACTCCTGCAGTCACTGTGGGATGGTGGCTGTGCGCCCTGGAAGGTATGGGACTGAGCTCGATGCGTATTCTGGTCACCGGACACGACGGATATATAGGAACCCGTCTCATCCCGCTCTTCCGGGCTGCCGGACACGACGTGGTGGGTCTGGACAGCGGGCTGTTCTCTGGGTGTACCCTCGGACCCGATCCGGACTTCGTGCCGGCGTTGAAACTTGATATTCGGGACGTCCGGCCGTCCCATCTGGAGGGTTACGACGCGGTGGTCCATCTGGCGGGCATATCCAATGATCCGCTGGGTGATCTGAACCCAGCCGTGACCTATGACATCAACGCCCGGGGGACGTTGCTGGTTGGGCGTGCCGCCAAGGCCGCGGGCGTACCGCGTTTCGTCTTCTCGTCCTCGTGCAGCCTCTATGGTGCGCACGGAGACGCGCCCATCGACGAGTCGGCCGAGTTTCATCCGGTGACTCCCTACGGTGAGTCAAAAGTGATCGCCGAACGAGAGCTCGCCGAGCTTGCCGATGACGATTTCAGCCCGGTCTTCCTGCGTAACGCCACGGCGTACGGCGTCTCACCCCGACTGCGTGGTGACCTCGTGGTGAACAATCTCACCGGCTACGCGGTGACGACCGGCGAGGTTTACCTCAAGAGCGACGGGACGCCGTGGCGACCGCTGGTACACATCGAGGACATCGCCCGGGCGATGCTCGCCGTGTGCGAGGAACCCCGCGAGAAGATCCACCTCAAGGCCTACAATGTCGGCCGGTCGGCGGAGAACTATCGAATACGCGACGTGGCCGCGATCGTCGAGGAGGTCGTGCCGGGCGGCCGGGTAGTCTTCGCGGACACGGCCGGGCCGGACAAGCGGAACTACCGGGTGGACTGCGACCGTATCGCCGAGGAGATACCGGGATTCCGGCCGGTGTGGACCGTCCGCAAGGGGGTCGAGGAGCTCTACCTGGCCTACGTCGCCGCCGGGCTGACCAAGGAGGAGCTGATCGGCTCCCGCTTCCAGCGGATCCAGCGCATCCAGCAACTCATGGCGGACGGTCTGCTCGACGTCACCCTGCGGTCGGCCGCACCGATGCGGGTGCCATGAGCGTGCTCGGCCGCCGCTGCCGCAGCTCGACATACCTGCGGCGACGTACCCGCGGCGGGGCGGCCGGTTCATCCTTCCCGTTCCGACACCGAGGGTCGTACCATGACTGACCAGTCCACCGCCTGCCCCGCCTGTGGCGGTTCCCGTCTCACCTCCGTCTATACAAGGGACGACGTCCCGTCGCACAGTTGTCTGCTGCTGGCCGACGAGGACGAGGCCCGGGCGTTCCCGAAGGGTGACCTGCGGATCGCCTTCTGCGAGCGCTGCGGCTTCATCATGAACACGGCCTTCGATCCGACCAAGAACCAGTATTCCGCCCGGTACGAGGAGACGCAGGCATTCTCCACCCGATTTCAGGAGTTCGCGCGGGACCTCGCCAAGCGCTGGACCGACAAGTACGATCTGTACGGGAAGACGGTCCTGGAGATCGGGTGCGGCAAGGGTGAGTTTCTCGTCCACCTGGTGGAGCAGGGTGCCGGCGCCGGCATCGGGATCGACCCGGGTGTCCGGCCCGAGCGCATCACCAGCCCGGTTGCCGGCCGGCTGACCTGGATCACGGATCTCTACTCCGAGCGGTATGCGCACCTGACCGCCGATGCCGTCGTGTGCCGGCACACCCTGGAGCACATCGCGCCGGTCGGCGACTTCATGCGGATGATCAGGGCCGCGCTCGGTGACCGGACCGATATCCCGGTCCTCTTTGAGCTGCCGGACGTCCTGCGGGTGCTGCAGGAGGCGGCGTTCTGGGATGTGTACTACGAGCACTGCTCCTATTTCAGCGCCGGTTCGCTGGCGAGGTTGTTCCGAGCTACCGGGTTCGAGGTGCTCGACGTCTCCCTCGACTATGACGATCAGTACCTGCTGATCGAGGCGCGGCCGTCCACCGTTCCGGCGGCCGGTGACCCGCTGCCGATCGAGGACGACCTGGCCACCCTGCGCGTCGGGGTACGGCACTTCCAGCGTGAGGTGGCCACGACGCTGAACCGGTGGAGCGAGATGCTGTGGCGCGGGCACCAGCGCGGCGAAAAAGCGGCGATCTGGGGTTCGGGTTCCAAAGGTGTGTCGTTTCTGGCGACCCTCGGCCCGGCCGCCGACCTGGTCCGCTACGCCGTCGACATCAACCCGCACAAACACGGCATGTTCATGGCGGGCAGCGGCCACCGTATCGTCCCGTCCGAGTGGCTGCGGGAAGATAGGCCGGATCTTCTGATCATCATGAATCCGATCTATCGTGACGAGATCGCGGGGGAGTTGACCCGGCTGGGCGTCGACACCGAGCTGAGGGCCGTCTGAGTGAGCAATGTCTGCCTGGTGAACAACGTCTGTCCGGTGACCAATGTCTGTCCGGCATGCCAGGGCACCGCGCTCGAAGACCTGGTACGTGTTGAGCGTTCGCCGGTGATGACCGGCGTGCTGTGGCCGTCGCGGGAGGCCGCCATGACCGCGCAGCGCCGTGCTCTGGAGCTGTCGCTGTGTGCCGAGTGCGGCACCGTGGTCAATGTCGCGTTCGAGGCCGGCCTCGTCGAGTACGGCGGCGAGTACGACAACTCGCTGCACTTCTCGCCCGCCTTCCGGGCATACGCCGAGGCGTTGGCGGACCGTCTGATCGTCCGGCACAACCTGGTGGGGCGGGAGGTTGTCGAGATCGGGTCGGGCAAGGGGGACTTCCTGCGCCTGTTGTGTGCCCGGGGACTGTGTGCCGGAACCGGGTACGACCCGACCTACATCGGCCCCGAACGTGCCGACGACGCCGCGGTGACCTTTGTGGTCGACCTGTACGGTTCGCGCTATTCCCATCTCCCGGCGGATCTTGTCGTCTGCCGGCACGTCCTCGAGCACGTGTCCGATCCACTGGGCTTTCTGACCGATATCCGTAATGCGCTGGGCGGCCGGGACGCGTCGCTGTATCTTGAGGTGCCCAACGGCGGCTTCGTCCTCGGCGAGGCGGGGGTGTGGGACTTCATCTACCCGCACGTGTCGTACTTCTCGCCGGCTGGACTTCGGCGGGTGGTGAGCGCGGCCGGGTTCACCGTCACCGACGCCGGAACATCCTACGGTGACCAGTTCCTCTGGATCGAGGCCAAGACGGCGCCGACAACCCGTCCGTCCGGTCGGATCGGACCGGCCGCCGGCGAGGACGTGGTGGCGACGGACCGCTTCGTGGTCCAGGCCAGAAAGTTCGGTGACGTCTACCGGGAGGTTGTCGGGCGCTGGTCCGCGCATCTCGCCGACCTGGCGACGGACGCCGATTCCGCCTGGGACGCGCCGCGTGCGCTGGTCTGGGGCGCGGGGTCCAAGGGGGTGGCATTCCTCAACGTGTTGGACGTCGGTTCCGCCGTGCGGGGAGTCGTCGACCTCAACCCGCGGAAGAGGGGCCTGTTCGTGCCCGGCACCGGGCATCCGGTGTTGGCACCCGAGGACCTGTCGGTGGAGCGGGTGGGGCGCGTTTTTCTCCCGAATCCGCTGTATCTGGACGAGGTGCGCGGCCGGTTGGCGGAACTGGGTGTGCCCGCGGAGGTCGTGCCACTTAGCAGCTGACAATCTCGTCAGCAGAGGTTCGGCTCCGGTCGGACGGAGGGACGATGGAGAATGGCCATACCTGCCGACAGCGGCACCCAGGACGAGGCCCGGCTCAAGGGGCCTGATCGCCAGGCGGGGCGTGGTGTCGTGGGGCCTGGTGTTGTGGACCGTGGTGTCGTGGGGCCTGGTGTTGTGGGGCCTGGTGTTGTGGGGCCTGGTGTCGTGGACCGTGGTGTCGTGGGGCCCGGTGTCCCGTCACCCCACCCGGACGCCCGGCCGCTCGTGACGGTGGGACTACCCGTCTTCAACGGGGAGAACTTCCTGGCTCGGGCGCTGGAGTCGATCGTCGTGCAGGACTACCCGAATCTTCAGATCGTCGTCGCCGACAACGGCAGCACCGACCGAACCGAGCAGATCTGCCGGGAATTCGTCCGCCGGGATCCGCGGATCGAGTACCACCGGAGTCCGGTGAACCGCGGCGCGGCCTGGAACTACAACCGGATCGTCCACCTCGCCGCGGGAACCTACTTCAAGTGGGCCGCCCATGACGACCTCTGCGCCCCCGCATTCGTCAGCCGGTGCGTCGCGGCCCTGGCCGCCGCGTCGTCCGCCGCCGTCCTGGCCTACCCCAAAACGGCGCTCATCGACCTGAACGATACGGTGACCGGTGGCTTCGAGGATGGGATGAACCTGTGTGAGCCGACGCCGCACGAGCGTCTGCGACACTTCCTGTCGACCCGTACGGAATACCATCCGGTATTCGGCGTCATACGGGCAGAAGCGCTCCTGAAGACGGATCTCATCGGAAAGTACGTCGGTTCCGACGTGGTTCTCCTGGCGCAGCTCGCCCTGGACGGCCAGTTTGTCGAGGTGCCCGAACGCCTGTTTCTTAGGCGTTTCCACAAGAACACTTCGATGAATGCCAACCCGGGTGCTGCGGAACGCGCCATGTGGTTTGACCCGCACCGGCGGGTGCCGTCGCTGCCGATGGTGGAGAAGACCATCAGGATGGTTCACGTGATCCTGTCCCACGACCGGCTCGACCGGGCCGAGCGGGCTCGCTGCCTGGCGGTTCTGGGGCGGCAGTGGGCATTGCCCCATGCTCGGCACATGGGTGGCGAGGTACGCGCAGCATTCGGGACCCGAATCGGGACCCGAATCGCCGCGAAGTTCCCCTCCCAGCGGTCCAGGTAGCGCGGCGACACGCGGGTCGGCCTGCATATCGGCGCGGCGCAGGGCGACTACATTGAATCGGTCCAGGCTGATGATGGGATCGGTTCAGGAGCATGAATCCTTGGAGCCCCGAATGACAGAACCTTCCGGTCATGGTGCGGACCAGGCCTCGCCGTCGGCGTCGTCGGCTTACCGGGGGAGCCCGACATGGACATCGTGACGGCCGCCAGAACGGCGTTCCGCCGATGGTATGTCATGCTTCCGATCCTGCTCGCCACGGCGGCCGCAATCGGGATCACGATGTCTGTCGCCAAACCCGTCTACCAGACGAAGGCCATGGTCCTCGTGGTTGGCCCGTCGGTGGAGCAGAAGCTCGCCGCATCCTCCTCCGGTTCCGGGTTTATCCTGCAGCCCGTCAACCCGCTTTCCTACTTCGGCGATTCGCTCAAGTCGCTGGCTCTCACGGAATCGAAGATCATGGACTCTCGGCAGGTGCGGGAGGAGATCCGTTCGGCTGGATTCCATGGTGACTACGAGATCTCGGTGCAACCGGAGACGGTATTCCTCGACATAACGGCCACGGCCGCCGATCCCACCGAGGCCACTCGCACCCTGGATCAGGTGGTACGTGTGATCACCGCGAAGTCGAACGGCCTGCAGTCTGCTGTGCCGCCGGACCAGCGTTACCGGATAGCGCCGCTGTCCGAGCCGCCGCTGATGAGCGTGCGGCCCGCCCGCAGCCTCAAGCTGCTTGGCACCGTCGCGTTCCTCGGCGTAGCGGCGGCGCTGGGGCTGGCGCTTGCCGTCGACGCCGAGGTCGGGCGCCGGGCCCGGTCACGGGCGGAGCATTACGGTGCCGCCCGGGCGGGCGCCAGCCGCGGCCGGGGTCGGCGCGGACGGCACGCACTCCCCGAAGATTCCATGGCGGGCACTCGACGGGTCGCCTGGCGGTTCGAGGCGAACCGGTGAGAGGCGAACCGGTGATCAGCGGGCTGGTGGCCGGGTGACCGCCGGCTCTCTCGTCGGCCGGGCGGCCCCCGGCGCCGCCCGGCCGGTGCTCGCCGCGGTCGCGTTCGGATCCGCCACCGTAGCGGCGGCGATGGTGCTCGGGCCGGTCGGGCCGGCCGTGGTGCTGGCCGTCCCGGCCGTGGCGGTACCCCTGCTGGCGAGTCGGCGGGACGCGGTGACGCTGCTGACGTCGATGGTCTTCGTTCTCTTCGCCGTGCCGGCGACCTACCGGCTCCCCCCGTTGGGGAAGCTGACCGTGCCCGTCGGCCTCTGCTGTCTTGCCGGCTGGCTGGTTCACCAGGCCGCACGACGCGCCCGGTTCGACCCGGTGTTCCAGCCGGTGCGGGCCGCGACGCTGGTACTCATATGGGTTCTCACGCTCAGTTTCGCGATGATGTTCACCCGCGTGGTGGAAGCGACAGAGGTCAGCTCCGCTCATCGCAGTCTCGTGACGGTGGTGGCACAGGCCGGGGTGACGCTGTTGGCCGCCGATGCGATCCGGTGCCGGACCCGGCTGGACAGTCTGCTGCGCCGGGTGGTGCTGGGCGCCACCTTCATGGCCGCCATCGGCGGGATCGAGTTTCTGACCGGTCGTAACTACAGCGCCGTCCTGGTCCCCCCGGGACTGTCGCTCAGTCCGGACGTCGATCGCATTGACGTCCGGTCCGGCTTCGAGCGGGTCGCCGCGACGGCCGTGCATCCGATCGAGTTCGGGGTTGTCCTGGCCGTGGTGTTGCCGTTGGCCCTGCACTACGCCATTGCCGCCCGCGGGTGGGCACGGGTCGGTGCCTGGGCCCAGGTCACCGTCATCGGGGCCGTCCTGCCGATGAGCGTCTCGCGAAGCACCGCCGTGAGCCTCGCCGTGGCGATCCTGACCCTGACGGCGATCTGGCCGGTTCGCCGCCGCCTCAACGGCCTGCTGGCGCTGGCCGGGTCCGTCCTCGTCCTGCACACGGTGTTTCCCGGTCTGATCGAGGCGACCGTCTCGCTGTTCCTGCGGGCCGACGCGGACCCCAGTGTGACCGGCCGCACCGAGGACTATGCCCCGGTCTGGAAGTTGTTCACGCAAAGGCCGCTCCTCGGCCGTGGGCTGGGCACGTTCACCCCCCACCAGTACTTCTACCTTGACAATCAGCTACTCGGCTCGGTGCTGGAGACCGGAGTCGTCGGGACAACCGTGCTGCTGGTCTGGGTCGCCGTCGGTCTCTCGGTGGCCCGTGGGGCGCGGCGGCGGGCCCAGGAACAGCGTGACCGGGAACTCGGCCAGGCGTTGACGGCCTCGATCCTCGCCGGGGTCGCCAGCTTCCTCACCTTCGACGCCCTGAGCTTCTCGTTGCTCGCCGGCCTGCTGTTCCTGCTCATCGGCTGCGCCGGAGCACTCTGGCGGATGACCGCCGCACCGGCGGTCCTGGCCCCCGGGGGGCAGCGGTGAGCCAGCCACCGGCCGTGACCCGGTCGGCCGTGACCCGGTCGGCCGCCCCGTCGGGGGCGAGGGAGGCCGTGGCGGAACCGTCGCCGCCCCGTCGGGTGCCGTCGATGGCCAGCGGCGCCCGGTGGATGTCGGTGAACCAGGTTGTCGTGCAGGTCACCCGCCTGCTGGTCCAGGTCGTCCTGGCGCACCTGCTCGAACCGCGGGCGTTCGGTCTCATGACGATGGCGCTGGTCATCGTGATGTTCCTCGAAATTCTGCGGGGTTTCGGGACCGGCATGGCGGTCGTCCAACGAGACAAGATCAGCGAGCGGCTGCTCAGCAGCGTCTTTTTCCTCAACATCGGGCTTGGTCTGGTCATCTCGGGCCTGCTGGCGCTGCTGGCGCCCGGCCTGGCCAGCCTGTACGGCGACTCGGCGCTGACGCCCGTGCTCCAGGTTCTGGGCCTCGGCCTGCTGCTCGCCAGCCTCGGTGACCTGCAGCAGTGGCTGCTCCGCCGGGAGATGAAGTTCGGTGCCGTCGCCGCGGCGAACATCATCGGGACGGCGGCCAACGCGGCCTGCTCGATCGTGCTCGCTCTGCTGGGCTACCAGGTGTGGTCACTGGTCATCGGCTATCTGGTCGGATTCGGGGTCACCACCCTCGTCGCGTGGCTGCAGTCGCCGTGGCGTCCCAGAGCTTCGTTCAGCCCCGCCGAGGTCAGGTCCGTGCTGCGTTTCAGCGCCAACCTGAGCGGGTTCAGCGTCTTCAACTTCTTTCTGCTGCACGGCGACAAGGTGATTGTCGGGCATTTCCTCGGAGCCCAGCAGTTGGGCTACTATGGCCTGGCGCAGCGGGTGCTCATGTATCCGGTGAGCACTGTTTCCACGGCGTTTCAGGAAGTCATGTTCGCCGGTCTTTCCCGGCTCCAGAACGATCACTCCGCGATCCGCCGGGTCTATTTCCGGTCATGCGCGGTCGCCGCTCTGGTCTGTTTTCCGGTCATGGCTGGACTCACTGTCGTCGCGCGCGACGTCGTCCTGGTCGTGCTCGGCGCGCGCTGGGAACGGCTGGTGCCGCTCATCTGGCTGCTCGCCCCGATCGGCGGCATCCAGTCGGTGAGTTTCAGCGTCGGGGTCCTCTACAACGTGAAGGGAAGAACCGACCTGCTGCTGCGCTGGGGAATCTTCTCCGGCCTGCTGATGCTCGGCAGCTACTTCGCCGGCCTGCCGTGGGGAATCAACGGGGTCGCGGCGGCGTACGCCATCGTGATCGTCCTCCTGCTGCCGCCCGGCTTCGCGATTCCCTTCAGCCTGGTGGACGCGAAGCCGCGCGAGCTGGTCACCGCGGTCTGGCCGCACGTCGTGGCGACCGCGGGGACCGTCGCCGTGATGGCCGCCGTCCAGTGGCTCACCCACGGGTTCCGGCTCGCCCGCCCGGTGTGCCTGTTGGCGAGCGTGCTGGCCGGTGCCGCGGCCTACGTCGTGATCACGTGGAGGCAACGTCCACCCGCGTTGGCGGACCTACTGCAGTGCGTCCGGCGCGCGAGCGCCGGCTCGGGGCAGCCTGCTCCGGCGTCGTCGCGCAGAGACGGCGCGCTGGGCCCGACGGCTCACGGGTGAACCCGATGGCTCAACGGTGAAGGAGTTCACTCTTATGAAAGACGCCCCCACGGCGGATCAGCGGGACGTGGTGCTGGCCCTGCCGATCGAGACGCTCCAGGACATGGCGATCAGGGCGTACATGCGTCCTCCCGATCGTCTACTGCTAACCCTGCTGCGATCGTCCCGGGTCCGGCGCGTGGTGGTGGCCGAGCCGTTCCGGAGCCATCTCGGTACGGTGCTGCGGGGTGGCCGGAGCACCGTCCTGCCACCGTCCGGTGGCGTTGAGGGGCATCTGGTGTCGCCGCAGCGGTGGCGCCGCAAGGACCCGGTGACGCTGCCGTCGCTGCGGGCGGCCTATCGGCGGTATGACAGGAGGCTCGGCCGGGCTGCGGCCCGAGCCGGCTGTAAACGACCCGTCGTGATCACCATGTATCCGCCGCTGGCGGGCTTTGCCGACATGTCCTGGGCCGGCTCGGTCATGTACTACGCCCGGGACGACTGGGCAACCTATCCACCGCTACGGCGGTGGCATCCGGCCTTCCGGCATGCCTACGAGGAGATCCGGCGCCGGCGGCTGCCGGTCATCGCGGTGTCCAGGCCGCTGCTGGAACGCCTCCATCCCACCGGTGCCGGGCCGACCGGTGCCGGGCTGGTCGTGCACAACGGTGTCGATCCGGCCGAGTGGCTGCGCCCGCCGTCCCCGCCGGACTGGCTCCGGCGCCTCCCGCGGCCGTGGTGCGTGTACGCGGGCACCGTCGACACTCGCCTCGATCTGGACATGATTCGCCGCCTGGCGTCGGCCGGCACCGTGATTCTGGCCGGCCCCATCCCGGACGAGGCCTCCGTCCGGTTGCTGCGGTTGCTGCGGTCGGTGCGGTTGCCTGGGCATCTGCCCCGGCCTGCCGTGACCGGTCTGATCGCCGCGGCCGACGTGTGCCTGCTCACCCACCGGAGCACTCCGTTGACCGAGGCCATGGACCCCATCAAGATCTACGAATATCTGGCGGCCGGACGTCCCGTCCTCGCCACGGACCTCGCCCCGGTTCGGGGCATCGGGCGGCGGGTCCGGCTGCTGCGCCCGGGGGACGATCCGGTGGCGGCGATGAACGAGGTCCTGACCTGGCCGGCCGTCACGGAGGCTGACCGGCTGGATTTCGTCGCGGACAACAGCTGGTCCGCTCGGCACGTCGCCTTCCTGGACTTCGTCCTTGGCCCGGCCGCACCGGCCGAATCCCGTCTTCTGGCGGCGCGGGCGTAGACCGGCTGGCAGGCCTCGCTCGGGTCTGCGGACCCGCGAAAAGAGCCGGTACGGCGCGGCCCCCGGCTCAGTGGGATATCCCTGGAAGGATTCGATGGCTCGCGCTGAGTTGACCAATCGACACCGGTATGTCCTGATTGGATCCGTGGCGGTGCTTGCGGTGCTGGTGGCGGGCGGTGGGCTGCTGGTCGCCCTTCGCTCGAGAGGCGGGCCCACGCGAACGGCGGGCACACCGGCCCCCGCCACTGTCCCGGCCGGGGTTTCACCGGATGGCGGTGCCTCGGGCCGCGGCCTACCAGGGGACGACCAGGCCGCGGCCCGAGGCTGCGACCGCAAGCCGGACGCCTCGAACACCGGCCCCGCACCCGGATCCCGGTTCCAGCCGATGCCCGCCGGGAAACTGGCCACTCCCGGACAGGTACTGGAGAACAAGGAGTTCTCCGGACTCATCGACATCTACGCCGACAACGTGACGATAAGAAACTCGATCGTCCACGATGGCATCCGCGTGCGCGGAAGCCATGTGCTGATCGATCACGTGGCGACAAGTGGGATTGCGATCAGCGGTGGCACCGGTCACGTCATCCAGTACAGCAATCTTTCCGGTGGCGACGACGGATTCCACATCTCGTCCACGCTCGAACCGGTTTCCGGCGTCATCATCCGCCATAACTACGTCCACGACCGAAGGCCGCCGAAAGGGGCCCATACCGACGGCATCCAGGTCCGCGGCGTCCGGAAACTGAGTGTGGTGTGCAACAACATCGACCTCTCCCCGTACGACAAGACCCAGACAGCCGTCGTCTTTCTGGAGTGGGCGAACGGAGGTAACCGTGACGTGGTCGTCGACCACAATTGGTTGAACGCCGGCGGAACGACGCTCGTGGTCGCCGCCAAGAATCTCCGCGTGACGGACAACCGTTTCGGCCGCGGCTTCCGCTGGAATGTCTGCCGGCTGGGCAACGACGATGCCGGTAGGAGCACTTTCTTCAGTGCCGGGAACGTCTGGGCGGACAACGGCCGGCCGGTGGTCCTGTGCGGCCAGAGCCGATGACCTGTGTGGCCGGACCCGATGAGTGGCCGGACCCGAAGTAAGGTCAGGGACACGACGTCGACGTCGACGGTGCCGGGCTGCCCCCGCGGCTGCTGCCGTCACGCTCCCACGTGCCGAGGTCCCCGCGACGAACCTTCCGGCGGGCGAGCACCTTCGCCACGGTGGAGACCGCGAGGTACGCCGGCGTCGCGCCGAGCAGGCGGGGCTCGGCGCGGACCACCCTGAGCCAGTCCACGGACCCGCCGACGATGCCACGACCATCCTTCGTGGAACCGCCCGCGGGCGCCAGCCCGAGGGCGCGCAGTTGGGCGTTGCCGGCGAAAACCCGGCTCTTTTGTCGAACGAGGTCGCGTGCGGTCCGGGCCGGATGTACGACGAAACAGGTGCCGTCGACCGTGGATCGCTCATCCGGTGCGAACCGGTGATAGAGGAAGAAGTCATCCGCGATTGCGTCCGGGAAACGATCGAAACAGGCCCGGCCCTGCTCGCTCACTCCGATGACCCCACCGATTCGGCCGTTGCGCACATAGGGCAGCCGCAGCCAGATGCGGTAGTAGTCGCGTACTACACGGCTCGTGCCGGCAAGACGGATTGTCAGGCGCGGTGATGCGGCCAGCGCCGGGCCGGTCCGCAGCACGTCGGCCACCCGTAGCAGGTCGGCGCCGGACACCTCCAGGTCGGCGTCCACATAGAATCGCGGGAAGGTGGTGACCTCGGCGTCGCCAAGGTTCAGCGCGGCCGCCTTGCCGGCCTTCGCGGTCTCCACGCAGCGGACACCTCGGTCGCGGACCCGACGGGCGGTCTCGTCGGAGCAGCCGTTGGCGACCACGACGATCTCCAGGTTCTCGGGGGCGGCGCCGTCGGCGAGCCGGTCGAGGCAGCGGCCAATCACGGCTGCCTCGTTACAGGCCGGAATGACGACGCTTGCGCGCGCATGCTTATAGTGCGCCGGGGTGGCGGGGGTTTTTCCGCTCACCCGGTCGGCGCGATCTGACTGTTGCATGACAAAATCCACGGTCTGATCACCCCAGGCCGGCGCCGGCCCGCGCGACGCAGTCGTATTCAGGTAGGCGGGCGGCACACACGGTAGACCATCGTGACCGGACCGGGCGCGTGCGTGGGGACCCGACGACACTTCCCGTGGTGACGCCCGGCGCTGGCGATGAGAACTCTCGTGAATTACCAGAACTTAGGTGGACTAATGGTCGAATGTAATCTTGCGCTTCACTACAGCGGCGGCCTTGACGCGAACAAGTGGCGAGAGCGTCACGGTCGCGGCGAGGTTCCGGACGCTCTTCCGTATGGGTTCGACCGGTTGGCGCGCTATTCAGTGAAAGTCTCCCCGGTTAGCTTGCGGGTATCCCGGGACGCGTTCTTCGTTCGTGGTCCGCGTATTTTCGGCGGCTATGAGTGGGTGGAGACCGCGGCCTCCCGCCGAACGGTCCGCGGCTCGGACGTCGTCTTGTGCTGGGACGAGCGGGTCGGGGTCCCGGCGGCGCTGATGGCGGGAACGCGAAACCATCCCCCCGTCGTGACCGGCGTGATCTGGCTGGCCGATGTCGCCGGTCGACGGCCCGGCTCGCTGAAGATCGCCCGTTGTGCCCTGCGAAGGTCCAGCCGGATATTTACGCTTTCCACCGCCCAGATTCCGCCGCTCCGAACGCAGCTGGGCATTTCTGAAAGACGTTTCTCGCACATCCTGTTCGGGGTCGACTCCACATTTTTCCGGGCCTCTGTCAACCCTCCGAAGAAAGGGCTTGTAGTGAGTGTCGGAAATGATCGGCACCGCGACTTCGAAACGTTGATCCGCGGCCTGGCCCAGGGGCGGAGCAGGCTGGCGGAGCTGAGGCTGGCGGAGCTGAGACTCGAGCTGGTGACAGCCCGAAACGTGGCCGTGCCACCGTGGCTCGGCCGGCGTCGGAACCGTCTTACTCTTCCCGAGGTGAGCGATCTGTACAGGGCCGCGTCGATGGTGGTCGTCTGCCTCCGGCCCAATCTTCACGTGAGCGGCGTAACCGTCGTGCTGGAGGCGATGGCCAGTGGTCGTCCCGTCGTGGTGACCGATACCCCCGGCATCCGGGACTACGTCGATCACGGCCGTACCGGGATTCTCGTTCCGCCCTACGACACCGATGCGCTCGCTGAAGCGGTCGTGCATCTGGTGCTCGACCCGGACCGGGCGGCCGCGCTCGGTGCGGCCGCCCGCCTGGACGTGGAGCATCGCCTGAACACGGAAGCTCAGGCCGGCCGGTTCGCGACTTTGTTGAGAGAGCTCTAGCCCGGCCCGGAAAACGGAGAACCCGTGGTCAGGAGAAATACCGACAGATGGGCGTTCGGGACCGGCCGGGGTCCTCGGGCACCGACGATTTCCTCGGTCGTGGTCGGACACCGGCATGTTTGAATGACGGTGTGGTTTCCGCTGCGTCGTCACCGCCGGCCGGTGAGCGGGGGTCATCCGGTCCCCCGCCGGGGGCGGGCCGGGCTGCGCGCCACCGGCGGGGACGAGCGGGGCGACGCCGGCTCATCGTGATGCTGTTCGCGGTGTTCCTGGCAGGTTTCACCGCGCTTACCCTTCGGCTGTTCGTATTCCCCGCCGCCGACGTGCCCGTCCAGGCGGACGCCATCGTCATGTTGGCGGGTCCGGGGGACAGAACCGGCAAGGCGATCGAGTTGGCCCGTACCGGTTACGCTCCCGTCCTCGTGATATCCACCCCAGGGACTCGGGGGTGCTCGGCCCACGAGGCACCGAAGGCGGAGGTGATCTGCTTTTCTCCGCACCCGGTGACCACGCGGGGCGAGGCGCGGGCCGCCGCTGAGCTCGCCGCCCGACATGGCTGGACCAGGATCCTCTTCGTCACCGGCCGCGCGCAGGACACCCGCGCCCGCATCCGTATCAGCCGCTGCTTCCACGGTGATCTGCGGGTCACTGTGGTCGGTCCGCGTCGCCTCCGGGAATGGCCTTATGCGATCGCCTACGAGTGGGGTGCCCTCGCCAAGGCGCTGATCTGGCAGCGAAGCTGCTGACCCCGAGGAGCAGACCAGGAGACCGGGTGGGAATACTGGCCCACGTTGCGAGGATCCGGAATGCGCCAGAAACGCCCGCCGGCCTGCGGTCGGAGAACCAACCGAACGACAAGCCGTCGTCTAGGGTGAGGCAGGAACTGGCGGCCGGGGCCAGTCGGCACGATTCGCGTTACGGCCGATGGCCGGAGCACCACTGCCGGCACAGATTACCTGGGTCACGGATTACCTGGGTCTGGAGAGGGAAATGGGCGTCGACGTCTCGATCCTGATCGTCTCGTACAACACCGGCGCCATGACGGCGGCATGCCTGGAGTCCTGTGCGGCCGCGTCCGACGGCCTCGCGACCGAGATGATCGTCCTGGATAACGCCTCCACGGACGACTCCGTCTCGATCATCCGTGATCGGTTTCCCAGCGTGAACCTGATCGAGCAGAGGACGAACCTCGGCTTCGGTCGGGCGGTCAACCTCGCGGCCTCCCACGCGAAGGGGGAGTACCTGCTTCTCCTCAACCCCGACACGGTGGTGCTCCCCGGCGCGGTCGCGAACCTGCTGGACTTTGCGCGGGCCAACCCTAGGCACGGCATCTACGGCGGTCGCACCCTCGGTCCAGACCACACTGTCGACCCCAGGTCGTGCTGGGCTGTTCCGACCGTCTGGAGCCATGTGTGCTTCGGCCTCGGACTGTCCACCGCCTTCCGGCGTTCGGCCCTGTTCGATCCCGAATCGATGGGACCGTGGCCTCGCGACACGGTTCGGACCGTGGGGGTGGTGACGGGCTGCCTGCTGCTCATCCCACGCGCGCTGTTCGAGCAGCTCGGTGGCTTCGACTCCCGTTTCTTCATGTACGGCGAGGACGTCGACCTGTCGATCCGGGCCCGCCGGGCTGGCCTGGATCCCGTGATCACACCCGCCGCGGTCGTGGTTCACCATGGCGGTGCGTCCTCCGCCGGATGGGCGGACAAGCACGTGCTGGTGATGACGGGCAAGGTGACATTGGCGCGGACCCATTGGACCGGGTGGCGCCGGACGGTGTGTCTGGCGATGCTGGTCCTCGGGGTGGCGCTGCGGGCGGCCCTCGCCACGGTAATCGGCCGGCCGGCCGGCGCCGGGAGCGGCGGCTGGCGCGTCGTATGGACCCGGCGGGCCGACTGGCGGGCCGGCTATCCGCCCCTTCCGCCAGCCTAGAATGCGCCGGACCGCCGCAGCACGGCGCTAACAGTCCGGGCGATGATGGCGAGGTCGAGCGTGATCGACCAGTTCTCTACGTAGTAGAGGTCGAGTCGCACCCCGTCCCGCCAGGGCAGTTCTGAACGCCCATTCACCTGCCACAGTCCGGTCAGGCCGGGCTTGACCTTGAATCGACGGTGGACGGAGTCGTGATATTGAGCGACCTCTGCCGGCAGCGGCGGCCGCGGCCCCACCAGCGACATCTCGCCGCGGAGGACGTTGACGAGTTGCGGCAGCTCGTCGATCGACAGGTGCCGTAGCGTTCGTCCGACCCGAGTGACGCGGGGGTCGTCGCGAATTTTGAAAAGAGGCCCGTCGGCCTCGTTGCGCTCCTCCAGCGCTGCCCGGCGCCGTTCGGCATCCACGTACATCGTCCGGAACTTGATGATCTGGAACTCGCGGCCGTCCTTACCCACCCGGGTCTGGCGAAACCATGCCGGTCCGGTGCTGTCAACCCGGATGGTCAACGCGACGAGAAGCAGCAGCGGGGACAGGGTAACGAGGGCCACGGCGGCAAGGACCCGGTCGAAGATGTCTTTGGCCACCTTTCGCCAACCGGTATAGACCGGGCTCTCCACGTGTAGCAGGGGGAGACCGGCGATCGGCCGCAGGGATACCCGCGGCCCGGCGATTCCGGCCATGCTCGACGCGATGACAAGATCGACATCGGTCCCCTCGAGGTCCCAGGCGATCCGCTTGGCGGCTTCGATGTTGACCGCCGCGGACGAGGCGACCACCACCGTGTCGGCCATGGCGCGGGCGACGGCGGACCGCAGCGCCGGCAGGGCACCGAGGACGGGAAAGGGAGAATAATCGGCCGAGTAGTCGTCCTGCCGGGGTAGACATGCGCCGACGATCTCGAATCCGGCTGCGGGTTCATATCGGAGCTCGCTGACGAGTTCGGCCACCGTGCCACGGTCACCGACGACGACGACCCGGTGGCGGGCACGGCCGGCCCGCCGAGCCGCCACCAGCCGTCGGCGGGCGAGCATCCGACCGGTAATCAGCAGCAGTAGCCCCAGCGGCAGGACCACCAGACAGAACCCGCGAGCGACTTCTGCGCGCAGGACGTAGGAGAGGATCGCCGTCGTGCCCCACAGCCGGAATGTCGCGACGCTGATCCGCCGGTATTCCTCGGTTCCGATGCCCAGATATTTCGTCTGATAGGTGTCGGCGGCGCCGAGCATGGCGAGCCAGCCCAGCCCGATACCTATCGCGACGGAAAGATATGACGCCCCGTGGACGGTTGGGTTCGCATTCATGCCGAACCGGAGGAGATAGGAACAGGTAAGCGCGACCGTGATTGCCGTGGCATCGATGATGAAGATTCTGACGGTCAGCCTGATCTTCCACTCCGGCGGCCCGGCTGCCGGCGGCTCTGGTTGCCGTTGTCGCGGAATAGCCGGGACGGTCGTGTCCCGGGGCGTGGCCGCCACCGACGAGAGCACCGCGGGGTCCTCGTCCCGCCCTCCGGTCGAGTCAGGCACCTCGGGCCTTCGTCGTGCGGTGTCCCCGGCCTTGGCCATATCGGTTGTTCTCCGCTCCATCGGATGGCAGTGGGTGTTCATAGTTGCTGCTGGATTGGACCTGGAACGATCCTGCTTCCGTAGCCAGCGAAGGTGAGCCAGTCGGTGAGCAGCCCCAGCGACCCGCCGGTCGTGGCGAACGTACGCACCTCAGTGGTCGCGCGTCCAGAACCCCGTCTGGACACCTCGTCTGAACGTGTATCGCCGCCGCGACCGTGTCCCGGTGAACGCATCCGCTGGCCATGCCCCGACCGGCCGAGGAAACGGTTGAGCCGCCGGTTGCGTGCCATCCGCCGCCGGCGATGAGGAAATATCCCGACCCCCGTCGGCGACACGCCAGCATCCCGGGTTTCCAGAGCTATCAACATCCATTATCTAGAGTCACGGCGCGTGACGAGCGCGTGGTCGGAAGCTCGGCAGGACGAAATTCCACCGTGGTCCACCGACTATCCAGGTCTGTCCAGGGGGGCGTCCTTGTCTGGTTCGGGTGATTCGCCATCGGTAAGCGTGGTGATTCCGGCGCTCAACGAGGCGCGGAATCTGCGGGAAGTATTCGGCCGACTTCCGGTGGACGCCGAAATAATCCTGGTGGACGGGAACTCCACCGATGACACCGTCCGACTGGCCCGCGAGCTACGCCCCGACGTGGTCGTCGTCCGCCAGACCCGATACGGCAAGGGCAACGCCATAGCCTGCGGCTTTGCCGTGGCATCGGGGGACATCGTGGTCACGCTCGACGCCGACGGCTCGGCCGACCCGGCCGAGATACCCTCCTTCGTCGCGGCCCTCTTCCAGGGCGCCGACTTCGTCAAGGGAACCCGATTCGCCCACCGTGGCGGCAGCAAAGACATCACCCTGCTGCGTACTCTTGGAAATCTCTTCTTCTGTCATCTGGTCAACCTGCTCTTCCACCGCCGGTTCACCGACCTGTGTTACGGCTACAACGCATTCTGGCGAGATTGTCTGCCGATGCTCGGGCTGATGCCGGGAGAAACCGACGGCATCCGGCGGCATGGCGACGGCTTCGAGATCGAAACCTTGATCACCCTCCGCGCGACCAAGGCCTGCCTGCGGGTCACCGAGGTCGGCAGCTTTGAGCACAAGCGCCTTCACGGCGCGAGCAACCTGAATGCGGGCCGGGATGGTATGCGCGTCCTGCGGACCATCCTCGTCGAATGGTCGGAAAACCTTACCGCCCGGTCACGAAACCGCGCCAGGTGGGACGGCATGCTGCTCAGCCGTCCCGGTCAACCGGTATCGACCATCGTCAGCCAGCGACGTCCGGGTGACCTTCCCCATGGCCGGCGCAGGACAACCGGCGCGACGGAATACGCGTGATGACCCCCCCGGCCGGCACGCGGCTCTCGGTGGTCATCTGTGCCTATACCGAACGGCGCCGGCACGATCTGCAGCGCGCGGTGACCAGCATCGCCGAACAGACCAGGAAGGCCGACCAGCTGATCCTCGTCATCGACCACAATGACCGGTTGCGCCGGTGGGCCGAGGCTGCGTACCCCGGTGCCACCGTGATCCCCAACACCGGCCGCCGTGGCCTGTCCGGTGCCCGCAACTGCGGCGTCGGGGCCGCCACCGGCGACGTGGTCGCCTTCCTGGACGACGACGCCCACGCCGAGCCGGACTGGCTGGCCCAGTTGGCCGCCCACTACACCGACCCCCGGGTCGCCGGGGTCGGAGGTGCCGCCACGCCGGTGTGGCCGCACCGCCGACCCCACTGGTTCCCCCCCGAGTTCGACTGGGTGGTCGGATGCAGCTACGTCGGGCTGCCGACCGACACGGCTGCGGTCCGTAACCCGATCGGAGCGGGGATGTCGTTCCGGCGGGCCGTGTTCGATCGCGTCGGCGGGTTCACCGAGGGGCTTGGGCGGGTCGGCACCACACCGCTGGGCTGCGAGGAAACCGAGTTCGGTATCCGCCTTCAGGCGATCCTCCCGGATGCTGTCGTCCGCTACGAGCCACGGGCACGGGTCTGGCACCAGGTAACCGGCGACCGGGCCTCCCTGCGGTACTTCCTGGCACGCTGCCATGCCGAAGGCCTGTCCAAGGCCGCGGTAGCCGACCGGGCCGGGGCGGACGCGGCGCTCGCCACCGAACGGCAGTACCTGAGGCGGACGCTGCCCCGAGCACTGGCTCGTGACCGCCACAGCCTAAGCACCTGGCCGCGAGCCGGGGCCGTGCTGGTCGGCACCGGGTCCACGGCCGTCGGCTACGCACGCGGCCGGCTACGCCTCGCCGCCTGCCGGCGTGACACGCCACGTCAGCCGATCCCGTCGGAGGTAGCTGTGATCCCGATTCTGCTGTACCACTCGGTGACCGATTATCCGGTGGCGAGCTATCGACGTTGGACGGTCGATACCGCAACCTTTGTCCGCCATCTCACCCTCATTGCCGGTTCCGGCCGGGTACCGCTGACGGTGTCCGAGTATGTCGAACGGAGGCGGCACCAGACCCTGCCTCCGCGACCGGTCCTCATCACCTTCGACGACGGATTCGCCGACAACCTGGCCGCCGCTCGTGAGGTCGTCGCGCACGGGCTCACCGCGACCTGCTACGTCGTCACCGACTGGATCGGCCAGGTCGGCATGCTGCGCGGCGCCGACCTGCGGACCCTGGCCGGCCTCGGGGTCGAGATCGGTGGTCACAGCCACACCCATCCCCGGCTCGACGAGCTTCGCCCCGACGAGGCGCGCCGGGAGATCAGCGACTGCAACGCCCGGTTGACCGCTGCGATCGGCGCACCGGTGGGCTCCTTCGCCTACCCCCACGGCAATTACGACCATGCCGTTCGGCGGCTCGTCGGGCAGGCCGGCTTCACGTCCGCCTGCGGGGTGCGCAACATGATGTCGCACGGCGCCGACGACCCGTTCGCCCTTGCCCGACTGACCGTGACGGTCGACACCCCGGACCGGCAGATCAGGGCGTGGCTGGACGGGGCCGGCCGCGCGGCCCCCGCTCGGGAGTTGCTGCGTACGCGGGGCAGCCGGCTCTCCCGTCGAACGAGGGCTCGGCTCCTCGGCCCGCGGCTACCCTACCGACCAATCGTCACCGATCTGCCCGTACCAGCCGATCTGCCCGTACCAGCCGTCCCGGCGGCGTTCGGGGAGGTGCGGCCGTGACCACCACGCCGCCGGCCATGATGCTGCCGGGCGACGGTCCGATCGCGCTGCACGAGGTAGAACTGTCCGCGCCGCTTCCGGTGCTCACCGGTGACGGGCCGGCACAGGTGCTGGTCCGGCTGCACGGCCGTCCCCTGGGGGTGGTCGCGGCGACGCTGTCCCCGGCCGGCCTGCGCCCGGACCAGCTCGCCGGCCGGGTCATGGACAGACTCGGGCCGGACGTGGCCGCCCACCTGACCGCGGACGGGCTCGCGGTTCCCGAAACGGTCCCGATCGACGGAGTTGTGACGTCAGACGTCTGCCGGCCGGTGCTCCCCGCCGGGCTCGCCGGGACCGTCGTCGTGACAAGCTGCGTCGCCTCCCCCTCGCTGGTGGCCACGCTCGCGGGAATCCTGGCGCAGTCCGTGCCAGCGCAGGAAATCATTGTGGTCGACAACCGGCCGCGCACGAGCGGCATCCGCGAACAGCTCAGTCGGATGGCCGGCGAGGTGCGCTACGTCGCCGAGCCAGAGAGGGGGCTTTCCCGGGCCCGCAACGCCGGACTGGCCGCCGCGACCACACCGGTGGTCGTCTTCACCGACGACGACGTCGAGGTCGACCCGCGCTGGTTGGAGTTCCTCCTGTCCGGGTTCGCCGCCGGCTCGGGTGTCGTCGACGAGACGGTGGGGTGCGTCACCGGGCTGATCCGGCCACTGGAGCTCTCAACCCCGGCGCAGGTGTGGTTCGAGCAGTTCGGCGGCTTCGGCAAGGGCTTCGTCGGACGCCGGTTCGACCGCACCGAAAATCGATCAGGCGACCTGCTCTATCCCTATACCGCGGGCGTGTTCGGCAGCGGCGCGAACAGCGCTTTCCGGACTGATACGCTGCGTCAGCTTGGTGGTTTCGACGAATTTCTCGGCACAGGCACCGCGGCCCGCGGTGGCGAGGATCTCGACATCTTCCTGTCCGTGGTGCGCAGTGGCCACGTCCTGGTCTACGAGCCGGCCGCGCTGATCCGCCACCTGCACAAGCGGACCACTGTCGAACTGCGGCGCCAGATGTACGACTACGGGGCCGGCCTCGGGGCGATGGTCACCAAACGCATCGCGACTCAACCCGCCGAACGCCTCCAGATCGCCCGTCTCGTCCCCGGCGGCCTGCATCGTCTTCTCCACCCACGCAGCAGCAAGAACGCCGGCAAATCCCGTGACTATCCCCGGTCCCTGACCTTGATCGAGTTGGTCGGTGTGGCCCGAGGGCCGGTCGGCTATGCCGCCAGCCGGGCCCTCGCCCGGCGCCGGCAGCGCGATCTTCCTCATGACCACGCACCGACTCCCGGTGCTCTCCCCGCCCCCTTTCCCAGGGCGCCCATCCCCGAACCGCGGATCTCCACCGTGACCACTGGAGCGCAACCATGAGCAGCGTGTACGCCCGCCGAACAACGCAGGCGGCGCTCGTGGCGGTAACCGTGGTGCTCGCCTTTCTTGTGGTCTGCCGAACAGATTCTCCGGTACGGGTCCTGCTCGCCGTCCCCGCCGCCTTCCTCCTTCCCGGGGCCGCCGTGCTGGCCAGGCTCCCGGTCGACGGGACGGCGGCATGGATCGGGCTTGCCGTCGCCATCAGCCTTGCCGTCGACGTCCTGACCAGCATGCTCATGGTCTGGTCGGGATGGTGGCACCCAGCCGTGGTGCAGTCCGTCGTGGGACTTGCCTGCTGCGCGGTCCTCATCCACAGCCTGCGCGCGGAGCTGCGCGCGGAGCTGCGCGCCCAGCCGCGCGCTGACGGGAAGGTGCGAGGGCGTTGACCGGCAGACCGCTGCTTCCGCCGGAGATACCGGATCCCCGGCTCGGCCAGAACGCGGCTTCCCAGCCCCACGCCGCGGCTGCCCGGGCCCGTCTGCGCTCGGTCCGTCAAAGACGGCCCGAGGACCCCGGAATCCGGCGGCCGGCGCGGTTGTCAGGCCCCTTCGCGACGGGCCTTCGCTGGCTGTTTCCGCTGGCGGTCGGCATCACCCTCTGGGGGCTGTCACTGCGGTGGATCCACGTCGAGAACCTCACCGACTACGGTCTCCCGCCGGCACTGCCCATCGCCTGGTACGTCGGCCTGGGCGTGCTCCTGCTCGGCGCTGTCGGCGCCGTCGGGCGGGCCCGCTTCCAGCCGTTCATCGCGGCGGCCTACCTGCTTGCCTGCATTCTCGTGCTCTACGGCACCCTTCCGCTCATCCTGGACGTTCCGCACTACCCCTGGGTGTACAAGCACATCGGCGTGGTCCGCTATATCGAGCAGCATGGCGGCGTTGACATCGACATCGACATCTACCACCGATGGCCCGGCTTCTTCGCCGGTACCGCGGTCTTCGGCTCGCTCGCCGGCCGACCCAACCCGATCGCCTTCGCAGCCTGGACCGAGGTCTTCTTCACCGGCATCGACGCCCTTCTCGTCTGGGCGGCCACCAGGACGCTGCTTCGCGAGCCACGGATCGCTGCGGGCGCGGCACTGGTCTTCGTCGTGACGAACTGGGTCGGGCAGGACTATTTCGCCCCCCAGGCCCTCAGCCGGACGCTGGCCCTCGCCCTGTACCTGGTGCTCCTGCGGCAACTCCGCACCGGCGCGCCGAGGGCCATCCTCCGGCGGACCGTGCGGTCCGCCGGAGTCCACAGCAGAAGGCCGCCGCTGCGCTTCGCCGCCCCGCCAGGCCCAACCTGGCCGCTGCCGGTGGCGGTCGGCGTTGTGCTGCTCCTGGACGGGGCGGTGGTGGTCAGCCACCAGCTGACCCCGTACCTGCTCCTCCTCGGAGTCGGTGCGCTGACCGCGGCCGGGCTTGTGCGGCCGCGGTGGGTGGTGGTCGCCATGGCCGGTCTGACGATCGCCTATCTGATCCCGCACTTCTCCTATGTTCAGGATCATTTCGGGGTTTTCAGCAGTCCCGACCCGTTCGCGAACGCCCGGTCAGAGGAGCCGCCGCTTCCTTCGTCGGGGAAGCTGGCCAAAACCACCGGACTGATCCTGACCGGCACGGTCTGGGCGCTGGCCGGAGTCGGCGGGCTGCGCCGGCTGCACCGCGGTGACGGCCGGGTGCTCCCGCTCATCCTGCTGAGCATCGCACCGGGCGTCATCCTGTTCGGGCAGAGCTACGGCGGTGAAAGCATCCTGCGGGCGATTCTGTTCTCCCTGCCCTGGTGTGCGCCGTTGGTGTGCTGCGCCGTCGTGCCGGTGACCGGGCGGTGGCGACGGCGGCACGTCCTGGCGGGCTGCGGCGGGATTCTCCTCCTCGCCACGCTCTTCATGCCCGCCTTCTTCGGGAAGACGGAACTGAATCTCATGAACGCCGACGAGGTCCAGGCCGGTGATTATCTGTACGCGCACGCCCGGCCCGGGTCGGTGGCCGTGCTGACCGGGGCCACCTTCCCGAGCCGCTACGGGGCTCGATATCCCGAGGTGGACGATGTCCTGATCACCGACACCCTCGGCGAGCGCGCAATCAGGCCATCGACGGTGAATGCCGTGGCCGACTTCATCGGAACGTACCCGGGACGGGGTTACCTCGTTTTCTCGACGGCACAGGAGGTGTATGACCGTGTATACCGGACGGCGACCGCCGGTGCGCTGCGGGCGGTGGAGACGGCCGTCCGCTCCTCGCCGCGGTTCCGCCTCTGGTACGCGACCCGGAACACCCGTATCTACGAACTCGCCGGATAGCACCTGGACCCTGCCGCGGCCCCGTTCGCCGCGGACGCTGCCGCTATCGGCGAACGGGGCCGCCGGCCAGAGCGGTGCCCAGAGCGGTGCCCAGAGCGGTGCCCAGAGCGGTGCCCAGAGCGGTGCCCAGAGCGGTGCCCAGAGCGGTGCGCTGTACCGCAACGGCATGGCGCTGGCGATGAGCGGCGGCCTCTCGTCGTTGGTGGGCAGCCTCTACTGGGTGCTGGCCGCCCGGCAGGCCGACCGGCCATCGGTCGGCGAGGCCACCGCCCTCATTTCGGCCCTCACCGGTCTGTCCTACCTGTGCCAGCTGGGCCTGGGGGGCGCATTGACCGCGTTCCTGCCGCAGGCGGGGGGCCAGGCGCGCCGCCTGGTCGTCGGCGCCTACGCCGGCGCGGCAGGCCTCAGCCTGCTGGTCGGTTTGAGTTTTGCCTTGCTGGCCGCCCGGGTGAGCCCGGCTCTCGCCGTTCTCCAGCCACCCCGGATCGCCCTCTTCTTCGCCATCTCGGTGGCGATCTGGTCGCTGTTCGTACTGCAGGACAACGTCTTCACCGGCCTGCGGAAGGCGGTCGTCGTACCGATCGAGAACACCGCTTACAGCGTCGTCAAGCTCATTCTGCTCGTCACCTTCGGTGGCGGGGTGAGCGGACTGGCATTGTTCACCTCCTGGGTGATGCCCGCGGCGGTAGCCGTCATACCGGCGTCGGTCATGCTGCTGGTGTGGCTGCGACCCGCCGGACGCGCGCCAAGCCCACCCGGGCTGGCCGCGGACTTCCGAAAATACCTGGCCGGCGACTCGCTGGCGGAGCTGGTGTCCCAGCTCAGCACGACGCTCCTGCCGATGATTGTCATCGCCCGGATCGGGGCGACGGAAGGGGCCGCGTTCGGAATCAGTTGGTTGATCATATGCACGGTCGACGAAATCCCCTGGAGCCTCGGGACCTCGCTCACGGTCGAAAGCGCGCAGCCCGGCGCCGACTCTCGCCGCCTCCAACGGGCTATGCTGCGCCGCATTCTCCCGATTGTTATCGGAATCGTCCTCGCCCTCATCGTCGCCGCGCCGCTCGTACTGGCTCTCTTCGGCCCCTCCTACCGGGCCGACGCGACCACCGTGCTTCGACTGCTGCTGTTGGGCTCGGTCGCCCGCACAGTCGTCATCCTGGAACTGTGCACGGCCCGCGCGCAGCGGAGGGCCGGGTGGCTCGTGTGTATCGAGGCGCTGCTGGCGGTGCTGGTGCTGCCCAGCCTCTGGCTGCTGGGTGGGCGCCTGGGACTGGCGGGGGTCGGCCTGGCCTGGTTCGGATCACAGACCGCGACCGCGTGCGTGGTGCTCGCCGCGGGTCGAACCGGCGATGACCAGGTCGACTCGCCACCCTACCGCGGCTTCTCCGCCCGCCCACAGGTCAGCACCGGAAAGCGCGCGTCCTGAACATCGAGATCCTTGCGACTGACATCGCCGACCGCCAGACCCAACAACGCCGAGACACCGGCCAGGACGTTTCCGAAACCCTCCACCGTGGCCTCGATCCCGACTCGGGCGAGTTCGGCGCGAAGACCCGGCGGCGTCCAGCGCCACTTGTCGTCGGCCCCGTCGTCCACGTCAATACGTCCCAGCGCCGGAACCGAGATCAACAGGACGCCGTTCGGTCGAAGAGACCGCCACAGATTCTCCAGACAGCAGCCCGGAGAGGTGTACTGAAGGACCTGAGTGAGAATCACACAGTCGAACTCGGCGGCGGGCAGACTGTCCGCGACATCGAGGTCGACATGAAGATCGGCATGATGGTTCGTCTTATCCCGGTCGACGATCGTAGTCCGACCCGGAGTTCCGAACCGCGAGCTGTATTCCGCGTTTTTGACCTCCAGTACATGCCCCCGGATATCGTTGGCATGCCGACTGATCCACTGTTCGATATAGTGCCGGTCGACCGGCAGCCCGCGGTCCCATCCGTAACGGTCGCTGAACGGTCTGACCCGTTTCATGTTCCCCCACGACACCCGGCGCCCAGGCGCGTTCCGCAGCGTCCAGTACGCCATCTGCCGCACCACTTGCGGCGATCGCCGGTAGTAGCCGAGAGCCCACTCCGGCGGGAATCTCTCCCGCTCGACCGCCGGGTTCCCAGCCCTGGGCCTGTCACGTTGCATCACGTCACGCGTCACAGCCTTTCCGGTTGTCGTCACCGCCAGGCGGCCGTTTGCCGCTCCCGGGCGTAGAGCAACGGTCCGGCGGCGTAGCCGGCGAACTCCCGCAGCAAGGCACCCTTCGGGGCCTGGACCCGCCCGTCGAGCCGCTGGCTCGTCGCATGGCCGATGCGGGCCATCCCACGCAGGCCTCGTGGGATGCGACGTACCACCTCACCCCGGGTCGACCGCTGGAGAAGCAGCTTGGCGAGGAAGGCCGTGAAACCGGAGCCGTAGCCGAACATCTGAGCGAGCAGTGCCGCGTCGTCGGCGCGGTGGTGATGCCAGACGAAGGCGGCTGGTTCGTACGCGATCGCTCGGCCCGCCCGCAACATGCGCACGAAGAGATCGAGGTCCTCGCCGCCCCGGCTCCTGGTGCCCGCTCCCAACGCCTCGTCGAAGCCACCCAGGTCCCGCAGGAACGCGACGTCGAACCCGACATTCGCGCCGGTGCCGACGAAACCTATATAGGGGTACAGCGGACCGTGCCGCTCGTTGTCGGCGAGGTCGAAAAGCACCGGCTCGCAGCGGGTGGACCAGTACGACGCCCGGGCGTCGAAGTAGACTTCGGCCGCGCTCACGATGCTCGCCGTGCAGACGATTCCCGTGACGCACGCAACGTCCGGCCGGCGCCGGAAACCCCGAACCAGCCCGTCGATCCAGCCGGGGTCAACCGAGACGTCGTCGTCGGTATAGGCGACGTACACCCCCCGCGCCAGCGCGAGCCCGCGGTTGCGGGCGCGGGAGAGACCCGGGCGTGGTTCGGGGACATAGCGGAATCGTTCGTCGGTGGCCGACAACGAGTCGACGACCCGCTTCGTGGCGTCGCTCGACGGTGCGTTGTCCACGATGAGGAACTCGACGGCCGGATAGGTGACCTCCGTGAGTCGACGCAGGCAGTTGGCCAGGATCTCACTGCGGTCTCTGGTGGCGACGACGACGGAGACGAGATCCGTGGAATCGAGATCGGTGGATTGAACCTTGTTCGGGCAGGCCTCGGTGGCCGCGGCAGGCCTGGTGCGGGCGTCGAGGCGCTCGAGCGGGCGGAGACCCTCGCCGACCAGGTGATCGTTGATGCGCCCGCCGAACTCCGACCAGACCCTGCCGAGCAGCTCATCGACGTCGATGCCGGTGGCCGTCCTGGCGGCCGCCGCGTAGCCGAGCGGCTCACCGTGCAGCAGGGCGAGGACCCGCGCACGTCGCTGACGGTCGCGTGGCGGCACGACCGAGCGCACGACGCCCCCGGCCGACACCTCGAGCTCGCAGCACCAGATACCCTCGTCGGCTGTGGCTGGGCTGGCCGCGGCTGGGCCGGCCGGGGACTCCCGATTCCCGTGCAGGTTCATCCGGAGCTCCTCGCCTCGTGATCTTCGGCCTCGTGATCTCTGGTGTGTCCGCGGACCGTCCGTTGGACCGGGAGAACTCGACGCAATGCCCCACCCAGTTCCCGCTCGATGTCGGGACGGATGTCGGGACGTCGGTAAACCTGCGATCTGCGCACCGTCTCGACGAGCGCATCAACGCGGGTATGGCGCTCCACCTCGATCCTGGGCAGGGCATAGCGGTCCTGAGCCGTGGGGAAGGCGCGCCGAGTTTGCAGCGCGAACGCCGCGTCGTATCCCGCCTTCTTCACCATCATGCGCACGCGCGCGTCATGTTCCCCGTAGGGATAGGCGAACAGGCGTGGCACGGGCAGCCCGATGGCCGCGAGGTCGCCGCGCGCCGCGGAAAGATCGTCCCACAGGCCGGCCCCACTCATCCTCGTCAACTGCCCGTGAGTGCGGGAGTGCGCCGCCACTTCCCAGCCTTCCTGGTGAAGGGCGCGCAGCCGGCTCGCGTCGAGGAGCGGCAGCCTGGCGGCGCCGTTCACCGCATCCCACCTGTTCCAACCGCCGATCTCTTTCGTGACCACGAAAACCGTCGCGGGAATACCAAGTTCCCGAAGGACGGGCACGGCGTGCTCGAACAGACTCGAATAGGCGTCGTCGAAGGTGAGGACCAGCGACTGATGCCGGGCGGGCCGGCCGTCGAGATGACGCAGGAGTTCATCGACCCCGACGAAGGTGAAGCCGGCGCCCAGCAGGGCTGTCAGCTGGGCCCGGAACTGTGGCGGGGGAACCGCATACCTGCTCAGCAGGGGATCCGACACGTCCTCTATCGCATGATAGGCAAGGACCCGCAGGCCAACGTCCGGTGCGTGCAGGAGACCGCCGCGCTGGTGGGTTCCCCGCCAGTAGGAGCAGTCGCGTAGTCCCAGGAACATCCATCTGGTGGGCCGGTCCACCTTCCCGGCGCTGACTCTTCCGAGCACGAGACCCGCCGGGACGCGGGACGCCCAGGGCGGTGCCGCCGCCGCGGCCCTGGTGAGGCTTCCTCTGATCGTCTTCCCGCCATGCTGGGCAAAGAGCAGGTCACCGAGACCCGGATGTTTTCGGGAAAGCGCGGCATCGGCCTGCCCGGCCTGCGTCCACTGCCTCAGGTGCGCCTCGGGCGAAACGACGTAACGCTGGTAGGAGACGGCGTCGGCGGCGAATCGAACCCGCGCACCGCTCTGCAGCAGCCGGTAGAGGAAGTCGGTGTCCTCACCGCCGAAGCTGCCGCCGGCGGTAAAACTCGTGTCGAAACCGCCGAGCCTGGCGAAGGTCGACGCCCGCATCGACACCTGCCCGGAGAGCAGGTCCGCGACGGTCAGCCGCCCGTCCGACCGCAGCAGCCTCCGGCGGCGTGCCCGGGCCCACCGGTCGACCCCGTAGGTGAGCACCGTGGGAGGCGAGGCGGGGTGCATCGGGATGTGGCCGACCACGGCGTCGGCGCCGGCGGCGAGAAGCCGCTCATGCTCGACGAGGAGCCGCCGGTCCGCCGCCATGTCGTCGTCGAGAAAGAGGATGAACTCGCCGAGCGCGCCCGCGGCGCCACGGTTTCTCGCTGCGGCAGCGCCCGCGTTCTCCTGCCACAGGACTCGCTTGGAGAACGGCAGAGAGACAGCCTGGAGAGCCTTCTCGGTGCCATCTGTGGAACCGTCGACGACGACGATCAGTTCGCAGGGCCACGGCATATCGAGGTACCTGAGTTCCGCAATACTCTGCAATACCACGTCTCGGCGGTTGTATGTCGGCATCACAATGCTGAACCGGACCGAACGCCCATTACGGGCGGGCTGCCCCGCCGAATGGTCCGGGATGTCCACGCTCGGTTTCTCGCGGTAGCTCATCGCGAATTCCGCCGAGCCAACCCGGATGACGCTCGCCCCATGGGCCTGACTCTAGTTCGAGCCGGTCGGTGCGGCGGGGCACGACCCGCGGTCGTGTCGTCCAGGAAGATCAACCTCACGATCGCATTCCACGGGCGCGGATAACGCTACGCGGCACGTAGCGGCAGAGCCAGGTCCCGGTCACCGGCAACGTACCCGGTCGCTTCCTTCGTTTACTTCACACCGTTGATGCGAAGTAATCCCATGGTGGGTAGTACCAGGGTTAGTAATTCCAGGGCAAGGTTCCTGAGGATGGTCATGGTGTGTGGGCGGTTGCGGACTCCCTCGACCGAGGCGTCGCCTGACCGGGGCGCCGCTACTGGGCACCCAGTAGCGGTGCCGCTACCGCGCATCCGGCCGGCGGGGCTGGTCGCGCAGGCGTTCCAGCGCCCGCCGGTCGCGCTTCGTCGGCCGCCCGGCGCCCCGATCGCGTACGGCCAGCACCGGCGGCACCTCGCGCGCGACCGGCGGGCTGCGGTCGACGAAGGACTCCGCGGCAACGGGCGCGCCGACCCGCCTGTGCAGGATCCGGGTGACGACGACGACCCGCTCGTGCCCGGGTTGGCGCACCCGGATCTCGTCGCCGGCCCGCACCGGATGGGCCGGCTTGACCCGCTCGCCGTTGAGGCGGACATGGCCGGCGCGGCAGGCGGCGGTCGCCTGCGATCGCGTCTTGACCAGGCGCACGCACCAGATCCAGGTGTCGATCCGGGCGGTTCCCGCCGGCGACGTCATAGGCGTGGGCGACGTCATAGGTCTGACTGTACGAATCGACCGGCGGACCTGTCGTCGTTCGGGGACGGTCAGGCGGCGACGATCGACCGGCGTGGCGGTAGCAGGGCGCTCGTGACCGCCGCGACCGTGCCGGCGCCGAGACCGGCGTCGGTGAGAGCCGCGACGGAGTCAATGGGGTGGGAAGGCCGTGACGGGCCCGGTGATCGACAGCCGTACGCGGGTGCCGGGTTCGGGAAGCTGGCGCCCCGGCACCCGCGCCGTCACGGTGCGGCCGGACCGGTCGAGCCGGAGCTGGACGGTGGCGTCGTGGCCGAAGTACCGCACCTCGGTGACCCGGCCGACCACCCCGTTCCGCTCCTTGTCCCGCCCTTCGTTCTCGTTTCGGTCCTGGCTCTCGTTCTGGTTCTCGTTCTCGTTCTCGTTTCGGTCCTCGTTCTCGTTTCGGTCCTCGTTCTGGTTCTTGTCGCCGTCCGCTGCGGCGAGGAGCCTGATCTGTTCCGGCCGGACGAGCAGGCGCGCCTCGCCCTGGGGAGACCCGGGCCGGACGGCGAGTTCGCCAAGGTCGCAGGAGGCGGTGAGCCCGGTGACGACGGCGGGCATGAACACAGCGGCGCCGACGAAGGCCGCGACGGTCGGGTTGCCGGGTGAGGCGTAGATGCCCTGGGGCGTGCCGGTCTGGGCGATGCGACCGGCGGCCATGACGGCGACCTGGTCGGCCAGTGACAGCGCCTCGTTCTGGTCGTGCGTGACGAGCAGCGCAGTGGTCCGGTTGGCACGCAGCGCTTCGACGACGGCGCGGGCGGTGTTCAGGCGGAGCCCCGCGTCCAGGGAGGAGAACGGCTCGTCGAGCAGCACCAGGGACGGCCGCGGGGCCAGGGCCCGCGCCAGCGCCACGCGCTGCTGCTGGCCGCCGGAGAGCTGATGAGGGAACCGGCGGGCCAGGCTCGCGTCCAGCCCGACGAGGTCGAGCAGCTCGGCGGCCCGCCCGGCGGATCGGCGTTCGGCGCGGGGCAGGCCGAACCCGATGTTGGCCGCGACGTCCACGTGCGGGAACAGGGCACCTTCCTGCGGGACGTACCCGACCCGCCGCCGCTGGGCGGGAACGCTGCGACCGGGGCTGAACACCCGTTCGGCGCCGAAGTCGATCGTCCCGCCGTCCGGGTCGCTGAATCCCGCCACCAGCCGTAGCAGGGTGGTCTTGCCGCAGCCCGACGGCCCGAGCACGGCCGTCACACTGCCGTCGGGCACTCGCAGATCGATCCCGGCGAGGGCTGTCGTGGCGCCGAACCGTTTGGTGACCTGGCTGACGCTAAGCGCTGTCACGTGCTTCTCCTGGCGGAACGGGTGAGCAGGAAGGTCGCCGGGGCCGACAGCAGCACCATCAACCCCGCGTAGGGGGCGGCCGCGCCGTAATCGACGTCGCGGACGTTGCTCCAGAACTCGGTCGCCAGGGTGTCGGTGCCGGTGGGTGACAGCAGCAGGGTCGCGGTGAGTTCGGTGACCACAGCGAGGAACACCAGGATGGCGCCGGCGCCGACGCCGGGGGCGATCAGCGGCAGGGTGACCCGCAGCCAGGCCCGCGTCGGGCGCAGGCCCAGGGCGTGTGCGACGTCGTCCAGGACGGGTGGCGCCTGCGCGATCGCGCCTCGCACCGCCACCGTGGCCCGCGGCAGGAACATGATCGTATAGGCGGCGATCAGGAGGGTGGTGGTCTGGTACACGGCCGGCAGGATGTGCAGCGATACCGTGACGAGAGCGAGCGCCACCACGATGCCCGGCAGCGCGTTGGCCGTGTAGGTGCTGCGTTCAAGCAGCGTCCCGATCCGGCCCGGGTGGCGTACCGCGAGCCACGCCACCGGAAGCGCCAACAGGACGGTGCACAGCGCGCCGGCGAGGCCGAGTCCGGCCGCGGTCGCGGCGGCGGTGGCCAGTTCGACGGCGGGGAAGGCGGCGGAGGCACCCACCAGCAGCCAGCGGACGAGGCTCACCAGCGGCACGCCGAGCGCCAGGCCCACGATCGCGCCGAGCCCGCCGACGGCGGGGGCGGTGAGCCGGCCGAGCCGGGCGGGTTGCGCGGTGCGGCTGGCTCCGGGCCCGAGCCGGGCGTAGCGGTGCCGACCGCGCAGGCTCAGCTCGGTGCCGACCAGGACCGCGCAGTACAGCACCAGGACGCCGGCGAGCATGTTCGCCGCCGGGCCGTTGAACGACGAGCGGTACTGGTCGTAGATGGCCGTGGTGAAGGTGGGAAACCGCAGCATCTGCAGGGCGCCGAACTCGGCGAGCAGGTGCAGGCCAACCAGCAGCGACCCGCCGAGGACGGCCGGGCGCAACTGCGGGAGCACGACCCTGGTGAACGTCCGCCACGGGCCGAGCCCGAGTGACCTGGCGGATTCCTCCAGCGCCGGGTCCAGCCCCCGCAGGGTCGCGCCGACGGGGAGGTAGACCAGCGGGTAGTAGGCGAGTGTCACGATCAGCAGGGCGCCCGGGTATCCCTCGACGCCCGAGGTCAGCGAAACCCAACCGTAGCTGACGACAAACGCGGGCAGTGCCAGCGGAGCGGCGAGCAGCACGTGCCAGACCCGTCGTCCTGGCAGGGCCGTCCGTTCCACCAGCCAGGCGGCGGCCGTGCCCAGGACGGCACTGGCCGCCATCCCGCCGGTCACGAGCTTGGTGGTGTTGACCAGCAGCTCGCCGACCCTGGGCCGGATCAGCAGCCGCCAGGCCTCCGACCAGCCCACGCTGGCCGTGTATCCGACGACGAAGAACAGCGGGACGGCCGCGAGCAGCGCGACGAGCACACAGGCCAGCAGCAGCGGGCGCGGGTACGCCGGGCCGGTGCGTACCCACCGTCCCGCCGTCGTGGGCTGGCCGTTCAGAGCAGGCCCGCCCGCTGCATCAGTTCGACGACCTTTGGTCCGTTCAGGGTCGAGATGTCGATGTTGGGCGGATCGAGGGTCGACAGCGGCTTCAGCGCAGGGTTCGTGGGGACCGCGTCGGACACGGCGTATTCCAGGGCACCGCTGTCGACCAGTGCCTTCTGCCCGGCGTCGCTGGTGAGGAAGGCGACCAGCCGCTGCGCCTCGGCCTGCTGGTCGCTGGCCGCGAGGACGCCGGCGCCGGAGACGCTGACGAACGCGCCCGGGTCCCGGTGGCCGAAGAAGTGCAGGTCGACGTTCCTGCTGTCCTTGCCCGACTCCGCCTGGTCCTGGTACCAGTAGTAATGGTAGATCACGGCGGCGGGGACCTCGCCCGCGTTCACGGCGCGCAGCGCGGCGATGTTGTTGTCGTAGATCTTCGCGTTGCGTTTCAGTCCGGCGAGCCACTCGGCGGTGGCCCCCTCGCCCTTCACCGCGAGTACGGCGCTGACGATGGCCTGGAAGTCCGCTCCGGCCGCCGCGACACCGACCTTCCCCTTCCACGCCGGTCCCGCCAGGTCCATGATCGACGTGGGCAGCTCGTTCTTGGCGACCTGCCCACGGTTGTAGATGAACACCGTCGACCGGGCCGCGAAACCGACCCAGTTGCCGGTGCTCGGGACGTACTGGTCAGGCACCTGGCCCAAGGTGGCCCGGTCCAGTTTGCTGAAGCGGCCGGCGCGGTCGACCAGCGTCATGGCCGGCGAGTTCTCGGTGACGAGGACGTCCGCCGGCGAGCTGGCGCCTTCCTGGACGATCTGGTTCGCCAGCTCGGGGTCGCCGCCGCGACGCAACTCGACCTTGATGCCGGTCTGCTTGGTGAACGCGTCCACCATTACCCGCATCAGGTCCTGGTGCTGCGCGTTGTAGAGCGTGATCGTCTTCCCGTCGTCCCCCGAGCCGCACGCTGACAGGCCGGCCAGGCCAGCCAGGCAGGTGGCCGTCACCAGCACGACCAAGGTTCTTCCTAACGAACCCATCGGGCTCCTCCACCTGGACACTCCACCTGGACACTCCACCTGGACACTCCACCTGGACAGACACGTCCGACCGACCTCGAACCTCTAATCGGTGTAGAAGTTAACTCATGTTTACCTTAGCGCCGTAGAATGTGACGAGTCGCACAAGTCGGGGGCGCTGGCGGGCGAACCGCGGAGCGGACGCCTGGCGCCGAGCGGGATCGGCACGCCCGCCGTGAGCCGGCCGAGAAGGCCCATGGCATGGAACGAGACCTTCCACGCGGCGACGCCGACGGTGAGCGAGGCCAGCAGCGCCAGGACCGGATGGTCGTCCTGCAGAAGGGGGAACACCTGCCAGTGGGTCAGGTAGATGTAGAGCGAGCTGCCGGCCAGCAGGCCCGCCAGCCGGCGCAGCGGGCGTGGGCAGCGGACGCTCGTGGTCCAGGCCAGCAGGAGCACGCCGCCGAGCACCACGTGCTCCCGGCGTGCGTCAGCGAAGAACCCGGGGATGGTGAGCGCCGCCGCCGCAGTGAGGGCCAGCCGCTGCCGTACCGTGGTCGCGGCGGCGGTGGCCCATCCCAGCGCGAACAGCCAGAGCACCGCCACCGACGTCTGGGTGTGGCGTGGTCCCGGCGGTAGGGCCACGACGTCGAAGCGGGTGAGCAGACCGGCGGCGAGGGCACCGGCTGCGACGGCCCACGGGCGGCGCCGCTGCCAGCGGTCGAACGCCGGCACGCCGAGCAGGGCCGCGAGGACCAGCAGGATCTGGACCAGGGCTTCGACGAACCAGAACTCCCAGGGTGGGCCCGCGCGGTCCGCCCCGAACACGCTGTTGAGCAGCACGATGTTGGCGGGTCCGTGTTCGTCCATGACAAGCACGAGTACGGTGATGAAGACGATGCTCGGCACCGCGAGGTACGCGATGCTGCGGAGCAGCCCGCGGACCCGGTCGCGCCGCGGCGCCGCGGTCAGGTGGAAACGGGCGAAGTTGTAGCCGGCGACGGCGATGAGGAGATGGGCGCCCCCGAGGATGCCGCCGACGGAGTCGAAGGTGTTGGCGTGCGTCCCGACGATCAGCACGATCGCGACCGCCCGGAGCAGCACGCTGGTCTCGATCGAGCTGCCAGAGCCGCCAGCCCTGCGCTTCGGTCGCGTGGCCGGCATCAGATCCCGCACGGCCATGGTGTGCCAGCCGGCGGGCAGGTGTCCGAGGGCGTCCTCCAGCCGCAGTGACAGTTCCACGTAGGACAGCGAGTCGCCGCCCAGGCTCACGAAGGTGCTGTCGTCGGTGACATCGTCGCGGTGGAGCAGCTCGGCGAACAGCCGGCGTACGTCGGCTGTTCCGTCCGACGGTCCGTCCCGCCCGGTGGGCGCGGTCGTGCGCGCCGGTCGCGCGTCGCGGGCGATCTCCTGCAGCGCGACCAGGTCCGGTTTGCCGGTGGCCAGGCGGGGCAGGGCGGCCAGGGGGTGGACGCGGACGGCGTTCTCCGGCAGCCGGCAGGCCCGCGCGACCAGCCGGCGGACCGAAGGCGTGTCCCGGTCGCTCTCGATCATCACATCGACGGCGTCGTCGCTGGTCACGCAGCAGGCGCTGAGCCCCTGGCCGGCGAGGGTGTCCTCCACGTGTTGCAGGTCGATCCGGATCCCGAAGACCTTGGCGAATCTGGTCTGCCGTCCCACGATCTCGTACAGGCCGTCGTCGGTGCGGCGCGCGACGTCCCCGGTGCGCAGCTCGTCGAGCGTCGGACCGAGCGCGAGGTCCGAGGCCGTCCGCGCGTAACCCATCATGACGTTGGGCCCGGAATAGACGAGCTGCCCCAGATCCCCGGTGCTGTCGGTGCTGTCGGTGCTGTCGGTGCTCCTAGTGTGGTCGGCCAGCGGCTCGAGCCGGAACGACCCGCCCGGGACCGGGACTCCGATGGTGTGGGGGTGGGTCGGCGCGAGGTGTGGCGGCAGGCAGGCCATCCGCGCCGTGGCCTCGGTCTGGCCGTACATCACGACGAAGTCCCAGCCGTTGCGTCGTCCGAGCTCGGCGTAGCGGGCCACCCGGTCCGGCGCCAGTCGACCGCCGGCCTGCGTGATGTAGCGCAGATGCGGCAGCGACATCGCGTCGAAACCGATCCTGTCGAGCAGGTCGAACGTGTAGGGGACGCCAGCCAGCGAGGTTCCCTGCCCGTCCCGGAAGAGGTTCCAGAAGCAGGCGTCCACGACGGACAGGGACGTCAGGATCAGACCGGCCCCGCACAGGAGGTGACTGTGCACGACCGACAGCCCGTAGCAGTAGTACAGGGGCAGGGTCGTCGCGGCGCGGTCGCCGGGGCCAATGCCGAGGCACTCGACGATCGACTCGGCATTGGCCTGCAGGTTCGTGTACGACAGCCGGACCAGTTTCGGTGAGCCCGTCGAGCCCGACGTGCTCAGCAGCAGCGCGAGGTCCGGATGAAGGTCGTGCTTCGAGCCCTCCCGCCGCTGCTCGACGCGGGTCCGCGTGCCGGCCGGGCGGATCACCACGTCGGGGTCATAGGACGTGATCAGGGCGTCGGTCGACGCGGCGTTGTCACCCGGCACCAGCAGGACCGCGTGCCCGGCGGACAGCGCCGCCAGGTACAGGACGAGGAGGTCGATCGTGTTGACCGCAGCGAGGAGCACCAGCCGCCGCCCGGCGCCGAGCCGACCGGCGGCGGCGTCGACGCGTGCCGCCAGTTCGCGGTAGGACAGCCGGCCCTCAGCCGTGACAACGGCCGTGCGGTCACCGTGCCGTTCAAGGTGGCGGGCGAGGAACACAGTCGAGCTTGCAAGGGACGGGCCTGCCTTGGTCACCCAGCCAATGTACAAGTAAGGAAAGCCTACCCTAAGTCATACCTCTCACTGCGCCTACGTCATCAATCCGTGACGTTCGGTGCCGTAGCCGCCCATGGATGATCTTGTTGTGTGGCAGTGGCAGTGGCAGTGGCAGTGGCAGTGGCAGTGGCAGTGGCAGTGGCAGTGGCAGCGGTGGTGGCAGTGGCAGCGGTGGTGGCCCCCCGCCCCAGGGCGGCACCCACCTGCTGGGAGGAGTTGAGTAACGCCGCGGGCGATATGGCGTCGTCGTCGGTTCGGAATGATGTCCAGCGGATAAGCGTGGTTCGCCGGGTGGCGGGCATCAGCTTGTTGACCTGTGATGTCGAGCGCCAGCTGACGGCAATGGTCCTTGTATCGGTGACCGACGATGGGAGAATAGGATCGTGAGCGACATAACTGCCTCAGATCGTCGTACACATGAAAGATCCACAAATGTGCCCTGGTTTGGTTTTCTCGCCGTTGGAGCAGTTTTTGCCCTGTTCGCGCTGGCCATTCCGCAGTTCGATCTGACCACGGTATGGTCGATCGCCGTGCTTCTCGGGATCGTCCTGCTCCTCGGTGCGGTGAGTGAGTTGCTGGCGGCGGCGGCGACGGCCCGGGACTGGCGCTGGTCCCATGCGCTGCTCGCGGTGCTGTTCGTGGCCGGCGGGGTGGTGGCGCTGGCCTGGCCGGATCCCACGGTCAAGGCGGTGGGCCGGATCGCGGCCTGGTTCTTTTTGATCAAGGGTCTCTACGACGTCGTCAACTCGTTCGTCGCCCGACGGACCGAGCAGCAGGCCACAGCCGGGCAGTACGCCACCGCGGCGGAGGGCCGCCCCACCCCGGCCCAGTGGTGGATGCCGCTGATCGTTGGTGCCTTGGAGATCGGGGCGGCGTTCTGGGTGGTGGGTTCCCAGCGGGTCTCGTTGCCGCTGCTGGCCCTGTGGGTGGGCCTCACGGCCTTGGCGATCGGACTGACCAAGATTGCCATGGGGTTCCGGCTGCGGGGCGTTTCCCGACCGCCCGCCTCGCTGGAGGGCCTGGCGATTCCCGGCTTCGGCGCCGGCGCGGTGGAAGGCAGGCGGCTGGAGGAGGGGCGCCTCCAACGACCCGTGTCCGGGAACCGTTGACGATCCCGGGTGGTCCCCGGATCCCGGCCCCCCGTTTCTTCCCGGCCCATCGGCTTCCGCCACCGCGGTCGGTCTGTCCCTGACGCCCCACCGCCCCACCGCCCCGACGCGCGTCAGGGCGGTGGGGCGGTGGGGCGTCAGGGTTGTGCTCCGCGGGAGGCTCTTCGCCGCCTCGGCGCGCGTCGGCATAGCCTCGGCGGCGTGATCCGTGAGCCGCTGCCCGTCCCGTCGGAGACGGCCTTCCCGTCGTGGGTGATCCGCTTGCATGCGCGTGCGCTCGCGCGGTTGACCGGCGCGCCCGAGGCGCGGCGCAGCGTCCGGTTCTTCGCCGACCAGGGCCGGGTCGTCGCGGTCCTCGTCGGGCTGTCCGTTCTCGGTTCGGCCGCCGTCGCCGTCGGGCCGTTCGTCCTGCGCCATCTCATCGACACGTCGTTGCCCACCGGCCAGGTGCGTGACCTCGTCGTCCCCGTCCTGCTGCTGTGCGCGGTGCTGGTGTTCGAGTCGAGCGTGCTTTCGGCGCGCATGGCGCTCATCGCTCGGCTCGGCGGCGTTGTCTCCGTGCGGATCCGTCAGACGGTGAACGCTCACCTGCAGCGCCTGCCCTTCGCTTTCTTTCCCCGCAGCCAGCAGGGGGAGGTGATGACGGTGATGTCCACCGACGTCCTGAACACCCAGAACGCGATTTCCGCCACCGTGCAGGCGGTGGTCTGCCGGATCGCGGACATCGTCGTCGGCTCGATCGTCGTCTTCGTGCTGGACTGGCGTCTGAGCCTGGCGGTGATGGTCTTCGCGCCGGCCACGCTGCTGATCGTCCGCTCGGGCCGGCGGCGGCTCGCCGCGCTGTCCATCCGCCAGCGGGAGCTCGACGGTCTGCTCATGGCCCAGGTCGCCGACACCTCGTCGGTCTCCGGGGCGCTGCACGTGCGGCTGTTCGACCGGGTCGACTACGAGCAGACCCGGTTCGACGCGGCGGGCGCCGAGCTGCTCGCCGCCGCCGAGGATCAGGCCCGGCTGATGTCGCGGGTCCGGTTCCTGGTCAACCTCGGGATTATCGCGACGATGACGGCGGTGCTGGCGCTGGGGGCCTGGCTGGTCTCCAGCGGCCGCATCACGCTCGGGACGGTCGCAGCCCTGGGCGGCGCGTTGCTGGTGGCTTTCGGACCACTGTCGTCCGCTGTCAACCTGCGTGCGGAGCTCGCGGGTGCGGGCGCCTCCTTCCGGCGGATCTTCTCCCTGCTTGACGTCCCGCAGGACGAGGTACGCCTGAGGTTCGAAGGGGCCCGGGCCCCCGCGCTGACCGTCCCCCGCGCACCGCGGTCCGGGACGGAACCGGTGCCGGCAGCCGCTCGCCGGGGAGTCGATGCCGGCCGGGGAGTCGATGCCGGCCGGGGAGTCGATCTGACGTTCGACGACGTATGGTTCTCTTACGATCTCGCCACGGCCGAGGACCGGCCGGACGGCGACTGGCCGGACGACGACCCGACGTGGAACCTGCGCGGGGTGACCCTGAAAGTCACCGCGGGGACGACGACGGCGATCGTCGGGGCCAGCGGGGCCGGCAAGACGACCATCGCCTATCTGGCCAGCGGCATGCACCGGCCGCGGCGCGGCGGCATCCGTCTCGGCGGGGTTCCCCTCGACGACATCCCGCCGGATCGTCTGCACACGATGATCGGCGTCGTCCCTCAGGACCCGCATCTGTTCCATGACACGATCGCGGCGAACCTCCGTTACGGCCGGTTGGACGCGACCGACGACGAGCTGCGTGCCGCCCTGGCGGCCGCCAGCCTCTCCGCTCTGCTCGACCGGCTGCCCGCGGGTCTGGCGACCCGGGTCGGCGCCCGGGGCTACCGGTTGTCCGGTGGTGAGCGGCAGCGGTTGGCCATCGCCCGGGTCCTGCTGCAGTCACCACGGGTGCTGGTGCTGGACGAAGCGACCTCGGCGCTGGACACCGTCTCCGAGGCCGCCGTGCGCACCGCCCTGGACCGGCTCGCGGTGGGGCGGGCGTGCCTGGTGATCGCGCACCGGCTGTCCACGGTGATTGACGCCGACCGCATCTACGTGATGGACCACGGCCAGATCGTCGAGGACGGTACGCACAGCGAGCTGCTCGCCGACGGCGGTGCCTACGCCCGCCTCTACCGGCCCACCGTCGTCTGATCGGGTGGGGGCTGTCGGTGGTGGTGCCGTTGCGAGCTGGCCGGCGGGAGGCCGTTACCCGCGTCGGCAGCCTTCCCGGTGCGCCCGGACCGCCCGTAGCACGCCCCGGGCGAGCAGGAACAGCACGAACAGCATCCCGCCGGCCGGCAGCGCGACCAGCAGCGCGGAGACGACCTCCGCGAATGCGGTGACCAGCTTCCCGTCATGGGTCGCCCGGCCCGCCAGCCCGAGATAGTCCCACATGGCCCGGGTCGTCCGGGTAAGCGCGAACGGAACCGAGACCATGAGCACGACCAGGTTCACCAGGATCAGCGGCGCCGCGAGCAGCGCCCAAGCGGTCACCACGATCCGGGCCGGCCGGGTCAGTCCGTCCGGTCGGGTCCGGATGTCCGGCGGGGTCAGCCCGTCCGGTCGGGTCCGGATGTCCGGCGGGGTCAGCCCGTCCGGCCGGGGCCGTCCTGCTGATCGGGCAGGCCGCCCGCGCGGGACGCGGTTGCGTCGCCGTGGCAGCGTCGCGCGTAGCGCCGGCCCCATCCGGTTGAACAGGTCCGGTACCCCGGCCAGGTCGCTGACGATGTAGTAGCCGTCCAGCCGGACGAAGGGCGCAAGCTGGCGCATGGCATCCAGGTGGACAAGGACGACGGCGGTCACCAGCACACCGGCGTGGGTGAGCGCGAGAGCCCCGGCGAGCAGCAGAACGAACAGTCCGTTGAAATAGATGCCGCCGAGGTCGGTGCGCAGCCGGCCGAGCCGGCTCAGCCGGTAGGAGTCGGTGACGTCGGTGAAGAAGGCCGGCCACACCAGGTACATGCCGAAACCGATGACTCCCGGGCGGGCACCGCCGTAGTGGCAGGCCGCGGCGTGCCCGCATTCGTGGAACAGCGCGCCGGCGAGGGCCAGGCCGACCACCACCAGGATCAGCGCCGGGGTCGCGAGCACCTCCGCCGCGCTGTCTCGGACGCTGTGCCGGGCGAACGTCCACACGTCGGTGACCACCAGCAGGGCCAGCAGCAGGGCCACGGCCGCTGGCCGGAACAGCATCGCGAACACCCGGCTGACCCGGTGCACGGCCGGCGCGGGTAGCAGGGTGTGCCGGGCTGCGAGTGTGAACAGCGCCTTCGCCCGTGGTGCCGGGGTGACGCCGTTCTCGCTGGCGATCAGGCCGAGTGGCATGAGCCGATCCGCTACGAGGTACGCGACGTCGGCGCCACTCATCCGGCGGGCGCAGACCACCGTGACCCGGTCGGCAATCGCGGCGACGTCGCGGGCGCCGTCCGCCGCTTCGAGGATGTGCGCGAGCAGTTCGGTGAGTGCGACGACCTGACCGTCGGCGCGGCGGGCCAGGAAGACGGGTCGGGCCAGGCCCGACCCGGTGAACTCGCCGAGTAGCGCCAGGCCGTCGGCCCGGCTCGGTCTGGCGGGTACCTCGGTCGGCCCGGGAACGCCCGTCGGATCGGGAACGCCCGTCGGATCGGTGACGCCGGTGATATCGGTGAGGTCGGGCGTCCGGTCCGGTTTGGAAGGCACCGGCGGCATCGTTGTCGGCCGGGTGGACGACCGGGTGGACTCGGTCATCTGCGTCCCATCCTCATTGTCATGAACTGGCGGGAAGCCGGCCGCCGGTCCGTCGACCGGCGGCCGGCCGGGTGACCACCCCGGAGGAATCCGGCGGTGTATCTGTCGATCGTAGTGGTAAAGTGGTAAAGTGGTCGGTGTTATTTCTGTATGATGATGTTGATGCTCGGTACCAGCGTGATGAGAATGGGCAGGAATCCACCGGCGACCTGCGGCTCCGCATGAGCGTCGATCTGTGCCATTTTCGACCAGGGGGAGCCGACCGGAAAGAAGGTTGGGTCAAACTCCTTCCGACCGATCTCGACCGCGGCGAGAGTCGTCCGCTCGGGTAGTAGTTCCGCCCATTCCAAGAACAGTTCTCCATTCAGCTTGCCGGCGCAGTTGCCCGTGATATCGTTCATTCTTGTTTCCCACCGATCTGAGTTGCCTCGGATATTCGGGCGGTGGGAACGCTAGCCACCGCTCAACCTGGTGGCCAGCACCTGCACAAGGTGTGTCACGGTCGTGCCAGCGTCGGTCGAAACTTCGGCTGGCCTTCTCGGATCGGCCTGACTGAGGCGAGGGCATGCCTTCCGGCCGGCCGAAGGATAGTCGGCCGGCCGGTGGCCGCGGGTGCACGGTGCCCTTGGCGACCTCGGGAGAACGTGGTCGGGTGCGGTTACCCGGCCGGGGAGACCGGCGTGAGGAGCAGAATCGTTCCGGAGCTCACCACTGCTCGATGCGGTTCCAGCTGTTGGCGATGGTTTTGACGAACGCTCCGTCGCTGTAGGCGGTCTGCGGCTCCGGATGATTATCGATTTGCGCGTTGTTGCTGCCCGGCGAGCCGACCGGGTAGAAGGTGGGGTCGAACTCGGTGCGGTTTATCTCGATCGCAGCCAGGGTCATGCGCTCGGGCAGCAGCTCCGCGTGTTCTTGCGCCAGCTCGACGACGTCTGTCTCCCTGCGGTCCCTCATCTTCTGGCTCCCCTGTGTGTCGCTCGGTACCCGTCATGACGCAGGATGTGGGGCACCGGCCGGTGGCGAGGAATCGGCCGGCGCGGGGTCAGCACTCACCGGAGGGCGCGGCATCCGCGGAATCCGCGGAATCCGGTGGTACAACCGAACTGTAGGAGCCGCGGTCACCCTCCGCAACACGGATCTTGTCCTCGGTTGATCTGACCGGTCCAGGCCCACTCGGCGGGTGGTCGGATCATCATCCGAGCCCGGGCGCGAGCCTGGCGTGGGGAAGGCCGATTCTCTACGGATGATTCATCATGGCATTTTTCCCGATGGCGGTAGATGGGTAATCGAAAGCGGTAGACAATATTGAACTATGATGAATTTTGTCAAAAAATATAAAATAATACTGACCAGTGTCGAACAGTTTCGATCCACTCGTTGATGGACGTTCTCTTCCTCGGGGTTATCTTCGGCGGTGGATATCCGGATGCGGTCCGTTCAAACGACAGCAATTTTTCGCGTGGATGGTAGCGTCGTCGGTGTCCGAGGTCCCGCGTGAACGACGAAGGGTGGACAGGCGATGGCCGCGGCACCGATAGTTCCGCTGCATATACGGCGAGCGCAGTTCGATCCGATCGAGGAACTCGTCCGGATCCGGGACACCGACGGCGTCTGCCGCGTTGTCACCGTGTTCGGGGTACCCGCGTATCTGGTCAGCCGGTACGAGGACGTCCGCGAGATACTCGCGGATCCGGGCAGGTTCAGCAACGTCAATCAGTGGGTCGTAGGTCCTGGCGGTCCCGTCCTGAGTGATGAGGAAATCGCCGAACTGCGGGCGGGGCAGATGCTCGCGTTCGATCCGCCAGATCACACCCGGCTGCGCCGGATGCTCACCCCGGAGTTCACCGTGCGCCGGATGCGCGGGTTGGAGCCGCGGATCCGGGACATCGTCGACGCGGCGCTCGACGAGGTGGAACGGGCCGGCCGGCCGGCCGATCTGGTCGCGACCTTCGCGCTTCCGGTGCCGTCGCTGGTGATCTGCGAGTTGCTGGGGGTGCCGTATTCCGACCGCGCGGAGTTCCAGCACCGCACCCGCCGGCAGATCGACGCCTCGTTGCCGATCGAGCAGCGGCTGGCCCTGCAGCGCGAGGCCCGTGCGTACATGGCCGGGCTGGTCACGCGGGCGCAGGCGGCCCCGGGCGAGGATCTGCTGGGCATGCTGGTGCGCGAGCACGGCGACGAACTGAGCACCGCCGAGCTGGTCGGCATCGCCTCGCTGCTGCTGGTCGCCGGGCACGAGACGACGTCGAACATGCTTGCTCTCGGCACCCTGGCGCTGCTGCGCCATCCCGACCAGCTCGCCATGGTCCGCGACGATCCGGCCCAGGTCGAGCCCGCCGTCGAGGAACTGCTGCGGTGGCTGTCCATCGTGCCCTCCGGTGTGCCCCGCACGACGACGACCGAGGTGGAGATCGCCGGTCACCGCATCCCGGCGGGCGAACAACTGCTCCTGGCGCTACCCGCGGCCAACCGAGACCCGGCTCTCGTCGGGGATCCGGACCGGCTCGACATCACCCGTGGCGCTCCCGGTCACGTCGCTTTCGGCCACGGCGTGCACCACTGCCTGGGAGCGCCGCTGGCCCGGATGGAGATGCGCATCGCGTTCCCCGCGCTGCTGCGACGCTTCCCCGATCTCGCGCTGGCCGTGCCCTACGAACAGGTCGCGTTCCGTGCCCATCATGTCGTACACGGGCTGCACGCACTCCCGGTCACCTGGTGAGACCCGGTCACCTGGTGGAAGAGGGCGGAACAGGAGGGTGTCGCATGAAGATTGTCGCTGATCGCGCCGTCTGTGTCGGCGCTGGGATGTGCGTGATGACCGCGCCGGAGGTCTTCGATCAGGGTGACGACGGCCTCGTCGTCACCCTGATCGAAGAGATCGCCGCCGGTCGGCTGGACGCCGTGCGTCGATCGGTCGCGCTGTGTCCGTCGAAGGCGCTGCGCGTGCTGGACGACTGACGAACGGGTCGGCCGCCCGGCGGGCGTCACGCGGTGCAGCTGCTGGTGAAGCTATCCGTGGGCGGCGTGGATCCCGGGGGCGTGGATCCCGGCGGCGTGGACATGGCACCTCCGATGCGTCGCGACCGGGGTCGTCGGGCGCACGTCCGGATGGCGGGCGAGATCCGGTCTCCGCTGATCATAATAGGTTGATGAGCTGACGGATCGCGGCGCATCAAGACCCTGATGCCGCCTCAAGACCCTGATGCGTGGTTCCGTGCCGCTCCAGGGCGCCGTGTTCCGGGGTGTTGTGTTCCGGACCGCCGTGTTCCAGGGTGCTGTGTTCGAATGTTCCAGGGGTACCGTGCTTCCGGTTTTGGGGATTTCTCGACCGAGAATTTCCGTAGGTCCGCTCGGCCGAAGGTGGTCCATGAGCCAACGGGCGCGTCCGCACGTCCACCGAGACGGCGGCGTATATCTTGGGGTCGCGTCATATCAGTCCCGCGTCCGGAGCAGCATCTCCCTAGCGGTGCCACGCTGATATGCCGGCTGAACCCGACAAAACCCTCGGAGGAGACAGACTGTGTCGGATTCGCAAGGTCTTGTGTTCGCGTCAGCGGAGTGGCTGCCCAACGGAACCGAACATTGGGCCAACTTCAAGGTGACCATCTCCAACTACTCCACCGAGGACGTGGTGGATCCGGAGATATCCTGTACGTTCGCCGCGCCCCGGCTCATCCGGAATGTTTACGGCCTGGTGTTCAACCCGGTTGATCGGCCGACTGACGTCGTCACTGGCCGCCTGGTGTCCGAACGGAAGATCATCCAGGCGAGGGGATCGCAGGAGTTCACCCTCGCGATGCAGAACGGTGGGACGGGCGCAGGCTCGGATCCCGCCCTGCTGCCGAACGGCTTCACGGTCAACGGGGAGAACGCCAACCCACCCGAGGACACCGATCCGCCCACGGTGCCGGAGAAGCTGCGCATCACCGGCTGGGCGCCGCACAGCCTGCACCTGACCTGGGATCCGTCCACGGACAACATCGCGGTGGCGGGCTACGAGGTGTTCTACCGGACTCCGGGTGGAGAACCCCGTGTCCTGGCGACCACCGCCGCCGAGGCCACGGTGTCGGGGCTGAACTCGTTGACGGAGTACATTCTGCGGGTCCGCGCGTTCGACGTCAGCGGAAACCGGTCGGAGCTGTCCGAGGAGGTAGCCGCGTCGACTACCGCCCCCCTCCCGGACCCCGGTACCTGGGATGCGCCGCGAGCGCCCTTCGTCGACTACACCGCATGGCCGAACCCGAAGCTCGCCGAATACGGCTCCCTGTCCGGAATCGACAGTTTCTTCGTCGGCTTCCTGGTGGCGCAGCCGGGTGGTGACAAGAAGGTGTACTGGGGCGGCTATCCGAGCTACGGGGAGGCCGCGACAGGCGATTTCGGCAAGGAGGACTTCGCCGCTTTCACCGCGCAGGACGGGAAGGTCATCCTCTCCTTCGGCGGTGCTTCCAACGTCCCCCTGGAGGATGTGGAGACCGACGTTTCCAAGATTGTGGCGACGTATCGGGCGATCCTCGCGAACTACGGGGTCAGCCATGTCGACTTCGACTTCGAGGGAGCGTTCATTCAGAACCGGGCGGGGTTGGAGCGGCACGTCGCCGCCATCTCCCAGGTGCTCCCGGCCTACCCCGGCCTGAAGATCTCCTACACGCTTCCCGTCGACGGTGCTCCCGGCAGCCTGGTGGGTTTCAACCCCGACGGGGTGCGTCTGCTGCATCTGCTCGCCGACGCGGGCGTCCAGCCATCGCTGATCAACGGCATGCTGATGGAGTTCGGCCAGACGGCCCCCTCGGACGCCTATGAGTGCTGCGTGATCGCGCTTAACGGCATGTTCACGCACATCGCCGGGGCCTGGCGCGACTGGGACGAGCAGAAGGTCTGGCGGCGGATCGGCGCCTGCCCGATGTTCGGCCGCCACATCAACGGCCGGATCTTCACGCTGGACCACATGCGCCGGCTCGTGGAGTTCGCCCGTACCCACAACATCGGCGCCGTCTCCGGTTGGGACGCCACCCGGGACTACAACCAGGGCCGCCTGCCCGAATGCGCCGACTTCAACGGGAACGACCTGGCGAAGTGCACCTACGTCGAGCAGAACCCGTTCGACTTCTGCAAGATCATCGCCACCTACCGACCCGAGTCCGTTCCCGCCGCCGCGCTGCGGCGGTAGGTCCGCGCCCGCGGCCCGGCGGCGCACGTAGCCGCCGGGCCGCGGTCCGGCTTTCCTGGCGGCATTCCGCCAGGCGGACCGGCGGATCCGTCAGGCGACGGAGGACATCCCCGGTTCCCAGATCTCGAACCCGGCCGCCAGGTAGCGGTTCCTGGCCGCGGCTCGCATGATCTTGCCGCTGCTGGTCTTCTGTAGCCGGCCCGGCAGGGCCAGCACGAGGTCGTTCACCGAGAGGTCGTGTTCCCGCGTCACCGCCGCCCGGATCGACGCGGCGACGTCCCTCGCGTCGGCGCTGAGGCGCTGCTCGTCCCTGATCTCCTGCACGACGACCAGCTTCTCGCCGTCGGCACCGGGAACCGAGAACGCGGCGCACCCGCCGGGGCGCAACGCGGGGTGGGCCGACTGGACGGTGAGCTCGATGTCGTGGGGATAGTAGTTCCGGCCCCGAATGATCACCAGGTCCTTCAGCCTGCCCACGACGTAGACCTCGCCGTCGACCAGCAGGCCGAGATCGCCGGTGCGCAGGTAGGCCCGGCCGGTCTCGCCGTCGAACTCGGCGTGGAACACCTCGGCCGTCGCCTCCGGGCGGCGCCAGTATCCCTGCGCCACCTGGTCGCCGGAGACCCAGATCTCGCCCACCTCGTCCGCGGGGCACGGGCGTCCCGTTTCGGGGTCCACTATCCGGAGCTCCTCCTCCGGGAGGACGAGCCCGGATCCGACGAGACTCCGGCCGCGCCCGCCCGATGCCGGCACATAGCGCCGGTGACCGAGCGCCTCGACGTCCGCCTCGAGGGCGCGGGGACCGCGGCCCTTCCGGCTGCCGGTCACGAGCAGGGTTGCCTCGGCCAGGCCGTAGCATGGGTAGAACGCCTTCTCGTCGAACCCGTGGGGCGCGAAGATCGCCGAGAACCGGCGCAGGGTCTCGTGACGGATGGGCTCGGCCCCGTTGAACGCGACCTTCCAACAGCTGAGGTCGAGGTCCGGCACATCCCCCCGGGCGGCCCGTGCGACGCAGATATCGAAGGCGAAGTTGGGCCCGCCGCTGGTGTGGGCCCGGTACCGGGAGATGGCCGACAGCCAGCGCAGGGGCCACCGGATGAACGTCATCGGCGCCATGAGGATGCTGGTCGCCCCGAGGTAGAGCGGCTGCAGGATGTTGCCGATCAGCCCCTGGTCGTGGAAGAACGGTGCCCAGCCGACGAACGTCGAGTCCTGATCGTGGTCGAACGCGCGCCGGATCATCTCCTGGTTCGCGGCGAGGTTCCGGTGGGAGACCATGACCCCCTTCGGATCGGACGTGGAACCGGAGGTGTACTGAAGGAAGGCGACGGAATCCGGCGGACAGGGCCGGGGGTGGAAGCTCGTGCCCGCCTGGTCCGTCTCGTCCGTCTCGTCCGCCACCTGGTCGACCGGCAGCCAGGGGAGGGGGCCACGGATCGATTCCACGACGGGCCTGATGTGCTCGACCATCGCGCCGACGGTGAGCACGGCCGAAGGCTCGCAGTCCTTGATGATGCTCCGGGTCGCGTCCTGGATCAGGTTCCTGCGCGGGGGGTTGACGGGGACCGCGATCACCTGCGCGTAGAGGCAGCCGAAGTAGGCGACGATGAAATCCAGACCCGGCGGGAAGAGCAGCAGCGCCCGGTCGCCGGGCCGGCAGTGCCGGATCAGCTCCCCGGCCACGGCGAGCGCCCGCGCGTGCAGGTCGCCGTACGTCAGTACTGCCTTTTCCGCCTCGTGTTCATCCACGAACACGTAGGCCCGCCTGGCCGGCTGGCGGGCGGCGCGGTTCTGTAGGACTTCCGGCAGCAATGTCGCGTGCGGCACTCTTTTTCCTTCCCTCTTTTCCTTCCCTCGACTTTCCCTCCCGCCCCGGAGCGGCTCGACGGAGCTCATTCCAACGCCGCGGCGATGCGCGCCGCTATGGCCACCCGGTGGCGTTGATGGAAGAAGTGATCGCCCGGGAAGGTGTGGACCGCGAAGGCCACGTCCGTCTCGTCCCGCCAGGCTTCGATCTCGGCCAGGTCGACAACCGGGTCCGCGGTTCCGTAGAAGGCCGTGATCGGGCAGCGCAGCCTGGGTTCGGAGCGGTACGCGTACTCCTCGCTGAGCGTCAGATCGACTCTGGTGAGCCGTAGCGTGTAGCGCAGGAAGGCCGCACTCCGATGTGAGCCCCCCGTGTCACCCATCGTCTTCAGCGCGGCAACGAGCGCGTCGTCCGGCAGGTGATGGATCGGTGCCCTGCTGGCGGGCCGGTGCGGCGCCCGGCGGCCGGAGACGAACAGATGCACCGGTGGGATACCCGCCGCACTCAGCGCGCGGGCCAGCTCGAAGGCGACCAGTGCTCCCATGCTGTGGCCATACAACGCCACGGGCGGGTCGATCAGCCGGGTCACCTGCGGCAGCAACGCGTCGACGGCATCGTGCACCAGGCGCAGCGCGGGCTCGGCCACCACGTCCTCACGACCGGGCAGCTGGACCCGCACCGCCGTGACGGTCGGCGGGAACAGCCCAAGCCATCTGGCGAAGGAACTGGCTCCGGCACCGGCGTGCGGGAGGCAGATGAGCCGCACGGCGGCATCCGTCGGTTCGTACCGCAGCCACGTCCGGCCCGTCAGCCCGGTGCCTGATACCCCGGTGCCTGATACCCCGGTGCCCGTCACCCGACACCCCGCACCGAGACCGGAAGCTGCTTCAGCCCGCGGACGATGAAGCTGTGATCCTGCCAGTCGGGTTGCGTGACCAGGAGTTCCAGGCGTTCGGCTCGCCGGTACAACCGCTCGAGGGCGACCTGGGCCTGCAACTGCGCCAGAATCCCGCCCAGGCACCCGTGCATCCCGTGGCCGAAGGCGAGATGCCCTCGTGCGTCGCGGGTGATGTCGAACTCGTCCGGCCGGCTGAACACCGCGGGGTCGCGGTTCGCGGCGCCGAGGCACAGCAGAACCTGATCGCCTGCCCGGATCCGGCTTCCGTCGATCTCGACCTCGCGCGTCGCGACGCGCTTGGTCAGCTGCAGGGGACTGTCGTAGCGCAGAGCCTCGTCGACGGCGCCGCCCAGCAGCTCCGGCCGACGGCGTAGGCGCGCGTCCTGATCCGGGTGCTGGAGCAACGCGAGGAGACCGTTGCCGATGAGGGATTTCGTGGTCTCGTTGCCGGCCACGAAGCACATGATGCAGACGAAGACGAGTTCCTCATCGCTGAGCCGGTCGCCCCCGGCCGTCCGCGCGGCGAGCAGCCGGCTGATCAGATCGTCACCCGGCCGGGACCGGCGTTCGGTGACCACGTCGTCCAGGGCCTGCGCGAATGTCTCGACGACGTCGGATACCCGGGTGAAGTCCTCGGTCTTCATCAGCCCCGGCTCGAGCAGGAAGCGGATGTCATGCGTCCAAGGCCCGACGCGCTCGCGCAGGCTGTCCGGAAGGGCCATCCAGTCGCACATGACCGTGAGCGGCAGGGGCCCCGCAAGATCGGCGACGACGTCCATGCCGCCGTCGTCCCAGGCTCGCCGCACCAGCCGCTCCGCGACCTCGTGGACGCGGGGGCGCAGCTCGGCGACCGCCTGCGCCGTGAATACCCGGTTCACCAGGCCACGCAGCCGGGCGTGGTCGGGGTTGTCGGTGAAGACGAGCGACTTGGTCGCCAGCCGCCCGATCCGCGCCACGTCGTCCCGCGACAGCCGCGACGCCTGCCGGCTGACCAGCTGGGGGATGAGCCCGGCGCTGAACGTCCGGTCGTGCAGGACACCGCGCACGTCGGCGTGCCGCGTGAGCACCCACATGCCCAGCGTCCGGTGGACGGGCTGCGCGCCGCGAAGCCGCGCATAGAGCGGGTACGGACTGCGCCGGAACTCGGCGCCGAAGGGGTTGAAGCGGATCGGTGCCCGGGTGGCTCCGGCGGTCGCGGTGTCGGCGGTCGCGGTGCTGGGTGTCGGGGACGTCATCCCGCCCGTGCTCATCCCGCCCGCACCCCGCGGCCCTCGAAGTATCCGCTCCCGAAGGGCTGAAGGACGAGCCTGAGCAGGCAGATCTTTCCCATCCGGAACCCCAGGGCGGACAGCTTCAGGTAGCGCTCGTACCGGGCGACCACCTCCGGTCCGACGACACCCACGGCCTCCTCGCGGTGCCGGCGCAGTCGGCGGGCCCACTCCTCGCATGTCCAGGCGTAGTCGAGCCGACCGTTGTGCACCGACTGGATCTCGAAGACGCCCTCCGCCGCGGCGGTGATCTCCGTGAGCGTCGGCAGATCCGCCGCCGGAAATATCTCCTGCTGAATGAAGGCGCTCGCGTTCTCGCGGGACATGTTCGCGTAGGCGATCGTCTGCAGCGACAACACGCCGTCCCGCTTCAGCCAGCCGTGGCAGCGGGTGAAGAACTCCCGGTACAGGCGGATCTTCTCGGCGGACGAGTCGTCGGGTCCGGCGAAGTGCTCGAAGGCACCGATGGAGATGATCCCGTCGAACCGGGTGCCGGGTTCGTAGTGCGCCCAGTTCTCCGTGCGCACCTCGACGCCGGGATAGCCGCGGGACCGGACGAAGGCCGCCTGCTCCGCACTGAGGGTGAGACCGACGGAGCGTCGCACCCCGTGCGTCTCCGCCAGTCGCCCCAGGATCGAGCCCCACCCGCAGCCGATGTCCAGAACACTTTCGGCGCGGTCGGCGCGAATCGCGTCCAGGTGGAACCGCAGCTTCCTTTCCTGGGCGGTTTCCAGGGTGTCGTCCGCGCCTTCCCGCAGCGCGCAGGAGTAGGTCAGCGAGCGGTCCAGCCAAAGCCGGTAGAAATCATTTCCGACGTCGTAGTGGTGGCGGATGGCCGCCGCCGCTCCGACCGTTCGATCGTGTCCGACCGAGGTGGCCATGACGACTATGCCACGTGCCGCGGGAGCTGCGTGTGCAGGTACGTGGCGACCGCGTTGAGGTTCGGGTTCTCGAACAACGCCTCGGGCGGCAGGTCGACGCCGTAGCGTTCCTCAACCTCGATCAGCAGGGAGACGGCGAGGGCGGAATCGATTCCCAGTCGATCGAAGTCCGCGTCCGGATCGACCTCCTCCGCGGGTATCTCGAGGAGACCCGCGACATACTCCTGGCACCAGGTGACAATCTCTTCCCTGCTTGGCTCCACCGTGCTCGCTCCTTATACCGCGGTACTCGGAGCGGATCTTCTGGCGGCGATGCGCTTCGCCGCCATCCGCTCTTCGGACGGAAGTTTGACATCCCAGGCGAGGCCACTGACCGCGAGCAGCCTGATGAGCCAGTAACCCGGATCGAGGCGGTACCACCGCAGCCCGAATGAGGGCGAATCGGGGAACGCGTGGTGATTGTTGTGCCACGATTCGCCCAGGCTCAGCAGGGCGAAGATCCCGCCGTTCCTGCTGTTCTCCCGGGACTCGTAGGGGCGGGTGCCGAACATGTGCAGGAAGGAGTTGATCCCCCAGATGACGTGTTCGAGGACGAACATCCGTACGAGACCACCCCAGAGGAAGCCGCTCACCGCCCCGGTCCAGCTCTGGTAGACGAGGCCACCGACGAGCGCCGGGAGCAGAAGCCCGAGCGTCACCCAGTAGTAGTAGAGGCGGGCCACCCGGACCAGCGCGCGGTTCTTGATCAGATCCGGCGCGTAGTGGACGACGTTGGGATATTCGTGGCGGCGCATCCACAGGAAGTGCGAGTGGGCCAGGCCGCGGAGCCGGCCCTTCAGACCGTTGCCGGCGAGATTCGGCGAGTGCGGGTCTCCGTCGCGATCGCTGCACTCGTGGTGCCGCCGGTGCAGAGCAACCCAGGACACCACGCCGCCCTGGCCGGCCATCGAGCCGAGTACCGCGAGCGCGGCCGCCGCGGCCGGCGCCGCCTTGAACGCGCGGTGCGTGAAGAGCCGGTGATAGCCGACGGTGATGCCCAGGCCGGTCAGGAGCCACATCGAGAAGAGCAGGGCGAGTTCGGTGGCCCCGATCGGATGTACCGCGAGAAACGCGATGGCGGCGGCGGTGCCGGTAATCGGGAGGACGTCGAACAGCAGGAAGTGCCGGCGCTGCAGGCGATGCAGGTAGGAATTGCTGATCGTCTTCCGGCGGGGAGTGGATCCATCGGCTCCGTACCCTTTTTCAGAGTACCCGGTTTCAGGAATGTGCGTTGCAGGCTGGAAGCCAGCCATTCTCGACCGCCTCCTCCGGAGGGCTGCGGATGGGTCGTCGGCCCGAACTTTTCCGATCGTAACAGCCGTCGTGGCCGGTTTCGGAACATGCGCCGGAGTAATCGATCGTGAGATTGTGTTTCGTTATCGTCCGCTGCTGAGCCGCACCCGCCGGCTCTCCGGCCCACAGATAGTGCGGGTGCGGCGGTAGTGCGGGTGCGGCGGTAGTGCGGGGTGTCGCCCAGCACCGTCATAGGGCGACACCGCATGGTCAGGGCGACACCGCATGGTCAGGGCGACAGCCGGATGGGGAGTGTCTCCAGGCCACGCACGACCAGATGCGGGCGGTAGGAGGGAGGCTCGGTGGCCGGCGTGAGGCTACCGGCCCGGCGCACGAGTGCCCGCAGGGCGATCTCCGCCTCCAGCCGGGCGAGCGGCGCGCCGAGACAGTAGTGGATCCCCAACCCGAAGCCGAGATGACGGGGGGCGGGCGTCGGCCCGGCGTACCGGCGGATGTCGAACCGGTCCGGCTCCGCGAAGGTCCGCGGGTCCCGCCCGGCGGCGGCCAGCATGGTGACGACGACCTCGCCCGCGGCGAAGGAGCGCCCGGCGATCTCGGTGTCGCGCAGCGCGAGACGCCCGATGAACTGGACGGGCGGGTCGTGGCGCAGCGTCTCGTCGACGAGTGCGGGCGCCAGGTCGGGGTCGGCCCGCAGCGCGGTGAGCTGGTCGGTGTCATGCAGCAGGGCGAGCACCGCGTTGCCGATCAGGTTGATCGTGGTCTCATACCCGGCGACCAGCAGCAGAGCGCACAGCTCCAGCAGTTCGGTCTCGGTCAGGCTGTCACCCTGCTCCCGCACCGCCACGAGAAGACCGAGCAGGTCGTCGGTCGGCCGAGCCCGTCTGGCCGCGATCAGATCCGTGAAGTAGGCGTCGAACTCGACGGTGGCCTTCCCTCGCAGGGCCAGCTCGTCGGGTGTGAGCAGATAGTCCGGATCGAGGCCGCGGGTGAGGGCGGTTCCCCAGGCCCGGAACGTCTCCTCGTCCCGCACGGGCACACCCAGCAGATCGCAGATGATTCTCAGGGGAAGGGGACGGGCGAACGCGTCGATCAGATCCACCTCGCCGGCCGCGAGCGCGGCGTCGAGCAGCGACTCGACCAGGACGGTGATCTGTGGCCGCAGCCCGGAGATGACCCGGGGAGTGAACGCCTTGCTGACCAGTCCGCGCAGCCGGGCGTGATCGGGCGGGTTCACGCCGAGGAGCGACCGCAGCCCGCCGTCGAAGCTGTTGGCGGAACGCCAGGCGTTGGTTCCCCCCTCACCCCGGCCCCAGGCGGCGTCCTGCAGAACGTGCATGCAGTCCTGGTAGCGGGTGAGCAGCGTGACCTGCTGGACGCCCAGCGGCAGACGGTAGAACGGATCCGCCTCCCGCAGGGCGTGGTAGCTGGGGTAGGGATCATGGCGTCGGGCCGGATCGAACGCGCCGAAGGCCGGCGGCGTGCCGACCGCGGCCGCACCGGACGGGGAATCGGCATCCATTGTCAGCTCCTCGCTTCCGGTGGTCGGTGACCCCGCAGCCGCGCCGCCGCCGCTGCGTGCGACCGTGAAGGACGTTTGCAGGGCGAACCGGACTCCCGATGAAGGGAACGCGAACGGACGACGGGAAGAACGGGAAGAACGGGAAGGACGAGAAGGACGAGAAGGCCGCCCGGCTGCTCCCTCATTGAGGGAGAGGCCCGCCGGCGGCGGTGACGACCACCCCGACCGCGGCGGCGATGAGCAGGGTGAGAACGACGCCGCGGCGCAGGGGCAGCAGAAGGATCATGGCGCCGCCGAGGGTGGCATACTGCCAGGGCCGGTCGAGCGCGCCGGCCAGCGGGATGGCGGAGCCGAGGATGGCGCCGGCCGCAGCGGGGGCGGCGCCGTCGAGGAAGGCGCGGATTCGCGGTTCGGCCCGCAGCCGGGCGAAGTGGGGACCGCCGAGCAGGATGAACGCGAACGACGGACCGAAGGCGACGGCCGCGGCCAGTAGCCCGCCGCCAATCCCGGCTGCCGCGTACCCGACGGCGGCGACGGTCTGCACGACGGGGCCGGGGGTGATCTGTCCGAGCGCGACCGCGTTGAGGAACTGGTCGGCGGTCATCCAGTGATAGTGGTCGACCGCGTCGGTCTGCATCAGCGGGATGATGACGAAGCCGCCGCCGTAGGACAGGGCACCAACCTTGAAGGCAACCCAGATCAGCGCGAGCAGCCCGCCGGTGCCGGTTGCCGCGGCGGCGAGCAGGGGCATGGGTGGCGCGGCAGCGAGCAGGGGCATGGGTGGCGCGGCAGCGCCCGGCTGGCGGCCGGGCCGATGGTGGCGGCGGGCGGCCAGCTCGAACGCGCCGCAGCCGAGTAGGACGAGCACCAGCCACGGGCCGACAGCGGCGGCGGCCGTCGCCCCGGCGGCCAGGTAGCACGGCCAGCGCAGGCGGCTGACCGTGCGCGCCCGCTGCCAGCTTGCCGGCAGCAACGCGACGCCGGCCTGGACGGCGACGGCCGCGACCGCGGAACCCGCCCCGGCGCCGGCGGCGCGTACCCACCGCGGCGGCGAGCCGGCGAGGAAGACCGCCGCCAGCGCGAGAATCAGGATCAGACCTGGCACGATGAACGCGATCCCGCCAACGAGCGCACCCGGCCGGCCCCGGAGCCGCCAGGCGCAGTAGATCGCCAGCTGGGTGGACGCCGGTCCGGGCAGCAGGTTACAGACCGCGACGGCGTCTTCGAATTCGGTGGCGGTCAGCCACCGCCGTCGCTCCACGCAGAGCTGGCGCAGCAGCGCGATGTGCGTCGGCGGGCCGCCGAAGCCGAGGCAGCCGATCCGGCCCCATTCCCGTAACACGGCGAGCAGGCTCGTGTGGGCGGGGGTGGCCGCGGACGGCGCATCGAGCTCCACGGTTGATATCCTCTCCTCCCCGAGGGAGGGGATTCCCGGGCCTCGCGGCACCCGGCCGGATGGTCAGGGTCGGCGCCGATCCACGAACCCTCCCTCCCCTGAAGTACTCGACTGAAGCACTCGACCGGCTGGCCGCGAGATGGTGGCCGCGAGGGTGTGTCGCGGCCACCATCTCTGCGGGCCAGGCAGCTCGGTCAGATCTTTCAGATTTTAGCGAGGAGGTTCCGCATACTCGTGATCTCGGCGTTCTGGGTGTTCTGAATATTCTCGGCGAGCTGCTGCGCCGGGGTATGGCGTCCGTCACGGATTTCCGTCTTCGCCATGGTGACGGCTCCCTGGTGATGTGCGATCATCATGGTGAGGAACATCTTGTCGAAGGCGGGTCCGGTCGCGTTCCCCAGCGCGGTCATGTCCGCGCTGGACATCATTCCTTCCATGGTGTCGCCCGGCATCATGGTTTCTGATCCGTGGTCGCCCATGTCATGGCCGCCCATGTCATGGCCGTTCATGCCGGGGCCGCCCATGCCGGGGCCGCCCATGCCGGGGCCGCCCATGCCGGGGCCGCCCATGCCGGGGCCCGATCCGCCGTCGCCGGCGGGGGGAGCGGTGGGCTGCTTCCAGGCCGTGAGCCAGCCGACCATCGTGGTGATCTCCGGAGTCTGCGCGGCGCGGATCTGCGGCGCGAGGGTCTTCACCTCCGGGTTCTGGGCGTGGGTGCCGGCCAGGTCGGCCATCTCGATGGCCTGCCGGTGATGGGGGATCATGTTCTGGGCGAAGGTGACGTCGGCGGCGTTGTAGTCAGTGCTGCCGGTGCTGCCGGTGCTGCCGGCACCGGTGCTGCTTCCCCCGCTGCCGCACGCGGTGAGAACGGCTGCGGCCAGAAGCGCCGGGATGAGCAGGATGAGTCGTCTCATGCTGGTTCCTCGTCTGCCAGGTGTCGGTAGATCCTTGTGCGGGCTCGCGGTGCGGGAGTCCGTGGGGACGCGCAGGCGAAAGCCGACCGGTCTACAGGCGGAGCACGCAGAGGCAGGCGAGTGAGGGTGCGCGGGACGGTGGCGGTCCGCCGGGGGGCGATCGCCCAGGCCGGGATGACGCCGCACGCAGCCGGCTCCGGGCTGCGAAGGTCGAGCGGACGGCGCGGGTGAGCAGCAAGGCGATGAACAGGACGCTGGCCAGGCGAAGGAACGCCAGGCACAGCTGACCGGCATGCCCGTCGTGGCCTGCGTCTGTGGCCGGCATCGTGACCCTGGTCCGCGGATCGAGACCGGCCAGGTGGACGGGCGCGGAGCGCGGATTCATCCCACCGTCGGGCATCGTCGCGTCGGGCATCGCCATTGATCCGCTCCGGGCCGCGGGGAGCCCGTGCGTGCCGGGGTCGGTATGGCCGGCGTGCGCGGACAGGCCGCCGTGCATGAGCAGGATGCCGAGGAGCACGGGCACGAGAAGCGGGAACAGGCGCAGCCTGCCTGGGGTGCTCTTTTCTCTTCCTCGGCGCCGGACCCTCACCGTTGCATGATGCTTCACGCGCAGGCGCTCGGTAAAACCTGCGCCCGGGTCGGCTCGTCTCCCGCACGGTCGAAAGAGCGGCTCACAGGACCCTGCCGACGTAGTAGCTGCTGCTGTAGATGAGCTGCAGGCTGACATTTCGTCCAGTTTGTGGCGCGGCCCACATATAGCCGTTGCCTGCGTAGATGCCCATGTGGGTGATGTTGCCGGGAGTCCCGAAGAAGATGAGGTCGCCGGGCTTCTTCCCGGACCTGGGGATGCGCACCGTGGCCTGGAACTGCTGCTGGGCGGTGCGCGGCAGGTTCCGCCCCAGCTGCCGGTAGACGTACTGGGCGTATCCCGAGCAGTCGAACGCGTAGGGTCCTGTGGCGCCCCAGACGTAGGGTTTGCCATTCTGCAGCGAGGCGAGGTAGACAGCCTTCGCTCCGAGGCTGCTCGCGGGGACCTCGTTCACCCTGAGCGGCGTGTTCCCGCCCATGCCCATGCCCATGGCTGAGGTGCCGCTGCCGCCGGCCCGCAGGGCCGGTGCGTTCACGGTGACGGTGGCCGCTCCGGCCAGGGAGGGGCGCAGCGCGTCGGATCCGTCGAAGACGGCGGTGATCGTGGTGGTGGACAGCAGGCGGGCGGAGATCCGCGTCTCGCCCGCATCGTTGGTGCGCAGCCGGGCGGTGGTGGTCCACTGCGGGCCGTTGATCACCGCGATCCGCACCGTCGCCCCGGCCAGCGGGGTCTGCCCGTCCATACTGATGGCGCGGACCGTGAAGACCACGGGAGTGTTCGGGGCGATGGTGGACCGGTCCGGTGCGATGGACACGGCGGTGAAGGCCGAGTCCTGCTCGGCGATCGCACTGGCCAGGGGCGCCGCGATGCGGGGCTGGGCGCCCGGGAGACCACCACCGATCATGTCTGCCGCGCTGACCGGCGCCGCGGGCGCGGCGGGCGAGTTGCCGGTGGTGGCCAGGGCGAATCCGGTGGACGCGGCGGCGAAGCTGCCGGTGGTCATCAACGCCAGGGTGGCCGTTCGGCGCTGGGCCGGGGTGAGACGTGGCGCGCGCAGGCGGAGCTGCTCGGCTCCGCGCAGGAGCCGCAGACCCTCGATGCGCGCCGTGTCGACAGCCGCGAGTCCGTTCCTGCCGGTGCGATCCACCCTAAAGATCCCCTCTTCGGTCCTATCCGCTCCTGACTACTATGACATGTAGCAGATGGGGTGAGAACGGACAGGGTCGGGGCGGGCTTGCCGTGGGCTGAACGCCAGGTAGGAAAAGAGATTCTAGATCGGATCCGGCCTGCTTCTCCCTCTTCATACCCCTTCATGTCCGGCCTCGGCCCTGCTCTGGCTACTGCTCGGAGTAGTAGTTGAGGCCAGGGCAGTAGTTGAGGTTCCGGTTGGAGGGCTGCCGGGATGGCTCGTCGGCGTGGTCCCGGCTGGGAGCCGACGACCGGCTTCGGCGCGGAGGTGGGTGCGCGCATCCGGTCGGTCCGGCTGTCTACCGTGTGGTTGGCTCGATCGTCAGCCTGGCGATGTGGCTCGCCGCGTTGCGGGCAGGATATTGGGAGGACGCGGGCGTGGTGGAGCGGCTCGGTGATCTGGAAGCCGAGGTTATGGATCGGGTGTGGTCCGCTCGGACCCCCGTGACCGTGCGGGAGGTGCGGGGGCTGCTCGATCGTCAGCTGGCCTACACCACCGTGATGACAGTGATGGACCGGCTGTTCCGCAAGGGCTGGCTGTGCCGGGAGCGGTCGGGACGGTCGTACCGATATGCTCCCGCGCTCAGTCGCAGCGCCTACGCCGCCCGGATGATGAGCGAGGTGCTCGCGGGGGCGGAGGACCGGGGGCTGGTGTTGCTGCATTTCGTCGAGACGATGGACGCGGCGGAGTACGAGTCGTTACGCGGTGCCGTGCAGTGGCACGAGAACCGACGTTCCCGGGGCTGCGACCCGGTCCCGCCGGCGTGACCGCCGCCGTGCTGGCGGCCTATGCGCTGCTGGTCGCCCATGGACTTCCCCGCCCGCTCGACGGGGCGTCCTGGACGTCCCGCGCACCTTGGCTTGCGATCATCATGTGGCTGGCCGTGGAGGTATCCGCCGCCTTCGCTGGGTTCCTCGTCTGCGTGTTCCTCGTCGTGCCCGCGCACGCCGGGGGAGATCTGCTCATCCTGCTCGTGCAGTGGTGCGGTTGGGCCGATCATCGGTTGCCGCCTCTTGCGTGGACGGCGCAGGGGGTGGCGGGAACCGCGGGGGCCGTCGGCGTGCTGCTTCGCCTCGGCTATGCCGCCGTCGGCGTCTGGGGCCGGCAACGTCGGATGCGGCTCCGTCACCGCCGCGACGTTCGCCTGCTGGCCCGGTTCGATGCCGGACTCGGCGTGTTCGTTCTGGACCATTCTCGGCCCAGCGCCTTCTGCCTGCCGGGCGGGGGCGGGACCGTCGTGGTGAGCGCGGGAGCGTTGCGTATCCTGCCGCCGGCCGAGCTGCGCGCAGTGATCGCCCATGAGCGGACGCATCTGCACGGCCGTCACCACCTGCTCCTTACCTGCGCTGCGGTGCTCGACCGGGCGTTCGGGTTCGTCCCCCTGTTCGGTGTGGCCCACGGCGAGCTGCGCCGGCTCGTGGAACTCGCCGCTGACGACGGGGCGGCGCGGGACTGTCCCCGGCAGGCGGTCGCCCATGCGGTCCTGCGGCTAGCCGCCCCGCCTGCCTCCGCGTTGGGCATGGGAAGCACCGCTGTTCGACATCGGGTGCTGCGTCTGCTCACCGCGCGGGAACCACTCGGCCGTTCCGCCGTCGCGGCGTGGGCGTTGCTGATCGCCGTATTTTTCCTGCTGCCACTGGCGGCCGTTGTCCTGCCCGCTCTGAGCGATCTCGGCTACCACTGTGTCTGACCGGAGCGGCGGTCTGACCGGAGCGGCGGTCTGACCGGAGCGGCGGTCTGACCGGACCGGCGCCACGGGGTCGGATCGGCCGCGCATACCCGGCCGATCCGAGTGCCACCGGCGCGGCGGTGCTGTCGGTGCGCAGGTCTCGCGGTGTGCCGATCAGGCCTCTACCGGTGCGTGTGCGGACCATGGTGGTCGCGGTCCCCGTCATGCAGGCCGGGGCTTCCGCGTTGCACATCAGGTGACGGTTGCACATCAGGTGACGGTTGCACATCAGGTGACGTAGGAGAGCGCGCTCATCATGCCGGCTTCCACGTGGTAGGCGTTGTGCCAGTGGATCGAGGTGTCGGCCGGCAATCCGTTGCGCAACGTCAGCCGGAGCCGGTCACCAGCCCGCACCCGTACCTGCGGCCCGGCCCGCCGTCGGCAAGTCCGATGGTCCAGCAGGCAAACAGCCGGATCCAAGCAGGTCGTCACACCTCCGGGGGTACAACCAAGGGGTTGCTGAACGGGTTGATGGAACTACTACACGGCATCGTTGAAGCGGTTACCGTCGGCACAGAAGCAGGACGAACCAGGGGAGTCGATCATGCGCCAGCATCAGCCTCATCGCCCCGCCCCAGGTCGAACCAGCGACAGCCAGCGCGCGAGGATGTCGACGGCGGTTCTGGAGGTCTCCGGCCTGCGGTGGGCGAGTGAGAAGGCGCGCGTCGAGGCTGTGCTGGGACGCCAGCCCGGGGTTGTCGAGGTCGTGGCCAACCCGGTCGCGCAGACCGCCGCCGTGCGCTTCGACCCGGCGCGCACCTCGGTGGCGATGCTCGCGGGCTGGATCCGTGACTGTGGCTTCCACTGCACCGGCCAGTCCGTGCCGGACCACCTGTGCGATCCACTTGCCGAGCCCACCGCGGAACGAACGCCCAAAGCGTCCGAGGCCGTCGGTCCGGCAATCGGGCACCATGCGCACGCGGCGGGTCATACCGTCCCGGTGGGCTCGCCGCGCGACGCGATGGGTCATAGGGGGCACGGTGGGATGTCGATGGCGGCGATGGTTGCCGACATGCGTAACCGGTTTCTGGTGGCGGTGGTCTTCTCGGTGTCGATCATGTTGTGGTCGTCGATGGGCCGGGACATGCTCGGTTTCCACGTGGCCGCGCCGTTCGGGCTGCGCGACGACGTGTTCCAGCTGATCCTGAGCCTGCCGGTCGTCGGGTGGGCGTCGTGGATCTTCTTCGACGGTGCGGTGCGGGCGCTGCGGGCCCAGACCCTGGACATGATGGTGCTGGTCGCGGTTGCGATCGGTACCGGCTGGGGCTACTCACTGGTCGTGACGCTGACCGGTGGCGGTGACGTCTTCTACGAGGCGGCCACCATGCTCGCCGCGTTCGTGCTGCTCGGCCACTGGTTCGAGATGCGTGCCCGCGGGGGTGCGAACGACGCGATCCGCACCCTGCTCGAACTGGCCCCGGAGCGGGCGCTGGTCATCCGGGACGGCGAGCCGGTCGAGGTGCCCACCTCCCAGGTCGTGGTCGGTGACCTGCTGCTCGTCCGCCCCGGCGGGAAGATCGCTGTCGACGGTCTGGTCGAGGACGGCGAGTCCGACGTCGACGAGCCGATGGTCACCGGCGAGAGCCTTCCCGTGCACAAGGCCGCCGGCGCCGAGGTCATCGGCGCCACCCTCAACACCAACGGCACGCTGCGGGTCCGCGCGACCAAGGTCGGCTCGGACACCGCCCTGGCGCAGATTGTCGCCCTCGTACAGGAGTCGCAGAACAGCCACGCGCCCGGTCAACGGCTGGCCGACCGGGCCGCATTCTGGCTGGTGCTCGTCGCACTGCTCGGCGGAATCGCAACGTTGCTGGTCTGGCTGCTGGCCACCGACCGCCCCGCCCAGGACACCGTCCTCTTCGGGATCACCGTGGTCGTCATCACCTGCCCCGACGCGCTCGGGCTCGCCACTCCCACTGCGATCATGGTCGGTACCGGGCTCGGCGCGAAACGCGGCGTCCTTTTCAAGAACGCGACCGCCCTGGAATCCTCGGCACGCACCAGCACCGTCGTCATGGACAAGACCGGCACGCTGACCAGGGGCGAGCCGGAGCTCACCGATGTCCTCGTCGCCGGCCTCACCGAGGACGAGTTGCTGCGGCTGACCGCCGCGGTGGAACGCCAGTCCGAGCATCCCCTTGCCGTCGCGGTCGTCCGTCACGCCGAGGTCCGCAGCTTACCACGCCCGCCTGCGGGCGGCTTCGTCAACATCCCCGGGCATGGCACGGTTGCCACTGTCGACGGCCACCGGGTCGCCGTTGGCAACCTCCGGCTGATGGAGGCCGAGGGCGTCCCGCCCGGGGATCTCGCCGAGCGCCGCGACGCGCTCGCCGCCGGCGGCCGGACCGCGGTGCTCGTCGCCGTTGACGGCAGGCCCGCCGGACTCCTCGGACTTGCGGACGCCCCCCGGCCGACGGCAGCCCAGGCTGTGCGGGCCCTGCACGACGCCGGCGTCGAGGTCGTCATGCTCACCGGCGACAACGAGGCCACCGCCCGCCGGATCGCCGGCCGGCTCGGCATCGACACCGTCATCGCCGAGGTCCTCCCGGGCGACAAGGCCGCCAGGATCGCCGACCTGCAGCGCGCCGGCCGGCGGGTCGCCATGGTCGGCGACGGCGTCAACGACGCCCCGGCGCTCGCCCAGGCCGATCCCGCCATCGCCATCGGCGCCGGCACCGACGTCGCGATCGAGACCGCCGACGTCGTGCTGATGCGCTCCGATCCCCTCGACGTGCCGGCAGCCCTGCTCATCGGCCGTGGCACCCTGCGCAAGATGCGGCAGAACCTGGGCTGGGCCGTCGGCTACAACGCCGTCGCGCTGCCGATCGCAGCCGGGGTCTTCGAGCCCTTGATCGGACTCGTCCTGCGACCCGAGATCGCAGCCCTGTCGATGTCCGGCTCCAGCTTCCTCGTCGCGGTCAACGCGGTCCTGCTCAAACGGCTCCGACTCCCACGCACCCTCACCGCACCGCCACCACCGACCACGACACCGAGCCAAGCCGCTGCCCCACCAGAACCCACACCGTCGCTCACTCGATGATGCGTACGCAGTTCTACGCTGTGGAGCTCGCCTTTACGCTGTGGGGCTCGCCCACCGAGGTCGGTGGAGGGCGAAGAAGCCGTCGACCGCGATGATGCGTACCGATCCGTTCCGTGAGCTCGATCGGCTGACCGAGGAGGTGTTCGGCACGCTCACGCGCCCCGCCGCGATGCCGATGGATGCCTACCGGTCGGGTGACGAGTTCCTGGTTCACTTGGACCTGCCCGGAGTCGACCCGGAGAACATCGACTTGGGCATCGAGCAGAACGTGTGGAATTTTGTGATCTCATCGGGTTGAGCGTCATCGACCGTGTCCGGCGGCAGGCGCATAGCCAGGGTGGATGGCTGCGGTTGGCCACCCCGCCACCGATCGTGCGGCGTGTCCCTGCCCTCACCGACCTGGGCGAGCACCTTCCCGTCTATCCGAGTATCGCCGCGGCCCTCACCGACACCGCCGGCCCGAGCGCCGCCCACCTCCTGCCCCGGCATCGGGCGCCACGGCATACCTCGATTAGACGGCGACCGGCCTGAACGGGGCCTCCTCCCCAGACCGGTGATACGTGCGCGGAACGGGGCAGGCAGATGGATCACATCAGGCCTACTACTCGGCCGTAGGCGCCCACCGGGTCGTCCTGGCTGGGTGGGTCCGGGTGGCGGTGCTCGGGGAGGGCGGACAGCTCCGGCCGGTAGACGACCAGCCTGCCCGCGCGTTCCCGCTTGGCCGCGTACATGGCCAGGTCGGCCTGGTGCAGCAGGCTGTCGGGACTGGCCGGCCGGGTGCTGGAGCCGTCGAGCGTGACTAGGCCGAAGCTGGCCCGCGGGGTGTAGATTTGCCCGGCCAGCAGGCACGGCTCCTGGACTGCCATCGCGAGCCGCTCACCCACCTTCCGGGCGTCGGCGCCGCCGCTGCCGAGAATGATGGCGAACTCGTCCCCGCCGAGCCGGGCGACGGTGTCCACCGCGCGGGTGTCCGCCCGCAGTCGCTCCGCGCTGATTTTGAGGAGCTCGTCCCCGGCGGCATGGCCGAACGCGTCGTTCACCCGCTTGAACCCGTCGAGATCCAAAAACAGGACGGACACCGTCCCGGAGTCGCCGGCGTGGCAGGCGTCGGGGTTGTCGGGGTCGTTGGTGAGGGCTCGTTGCAGCCGCCGAGTGAACAGCGCCCGGTTCGCCAGGCCGGTCAACGGGTCGTGGAACGCCTGATGGTGCAGCTGCCGTGCGCGCTGGCGTACCTCGGCCAACAGTCGGTTACTCTCCGCCAGGGTGACCATCTGCCGGACCAGCGCCACCAGCAGCAGTCCGACCATGCCGTACGCCTCAAACCGGTCGAGCTGCGCACCGGTCGACAGTTTGCCCAGGATCAGCAGGCCGGCCGCACCGAGCACGGCGTAAGGCAGCACGGCGTATGCCCACACCGCCCGGGGGCCGCCCGGGGTGGGGC